>CAYGRH010000018.1:0-20085 GCA_964352165.1 uncultured Hyphomicrobiaceae bacterium
CGGAATGCCTCCGGCGGTAGGCGGCGGCACCAGTGGGGTATCTCCAGGCAGGTGCCAATCACTTTCAGGGGGGCGCCATCTTCGACAAGTTGACGTGCTTTCTGCCGCTGCGACAGCGGGCCCTGCCGGGTTGCCAGGGCGTAGGCGGCGGCTGGAAACGATTCGGTCAAGTCAGTAAAGCGTGGGCATTCATTCGCCAGTCGGCGCAATTCGCGGCGCGCTGGCTGGTGAAAGCGTGCAATGCCAGTCGAGAGTTCAGCCGTCGGGGCGTGCCGAGCGTCACGAGGATTTCGTGGCCGCGGATTGGCTGCCGATCTTATCGATGGGGCTTGCTGAAGGGGCCGGGATGGTTTGCGCATCGGTTTTTTCGCGACCGCAGAGGTTTGTCGAAATGTTGCCAAAGCAAAGAGGAGTATGCATCTGGCAGTGAAAAATGGTGCGGCGTCAATGGTCTGGCGGGCCAACCAGGTTTTGCCAGGCCACCGTGCGGCTCAGCCCGCATATGTCCGCATCCGGTCGAGCGCGCCTTGCAGGATGAGCGTGGCGGCCAGTTTATCGATGACTTCGCCGCGGCGCTTGCGGCTGGCGTCGGCCGAAATCAGCATGCGTTCGGCTTCCGCCGTCGATAAGCGCTCGTTCCAGAGCAGGATCGGTATTGGTGTCAGCTTGTTGAGATTGCGGGCCATGGCACGAGTCGACTGGGCGCGCGGGCCCTCGGTGCCGTCGAGGTTGGTGGGCAGTCCCATTACGAGGCCCGAGACCGCATGCCGGGCGATATGTGCGAGTAGTTGTTCGGCGTCGAATTTGAACTTTGTTCGTCTTATGGTTTCGAGTGGCGAAGCAATGGTGCGGGTCACGTCCGACAAGGCGAGACCGAATGTCTTGGTGCCTGGATCAATTCCGATGAGGCGGCTTTTCTTCGGGATCAGGTCGGCAAAAACTTCGATGTCGGTGATCGTCTGGCCGTCAGCCTGGGGCTCTGGGGTCAGTGAGGGTTCGCCTGCCGGCAGGAAGCCCGCTGCATCGTCGTCAGCGCCAGGAGGCGTTGCTGCCGGGGCATCGTCTTGCGTGGACATTTCTTGCAGACCGCTTTCATCAATGGGCAAAAGGAAGTTATGCGGGCTCCGCAGCATTCATCGAAGGCTGGCGAGCTACCATATTGTCGGGATCGCCAAGCTTCTTATACTCCCCGGCAATCACTTATATCGTCGGCAAATCGGCCAAGCGAAAGGGCAGCTTTGATGAAAATCACATGGTTTGGGCATTCCTGCTTCCGCATCGATACGGGCGGCAGCGGCATCCTCATTGATCCGTTCCTGACTGGCAACCCCACATTCGAAGCCTCGGGGATTGCTCACGATGCCGTCTCGGAAGGAGTGACGCACATCCTGGTGACGCACGGTCATGGCGATCATGTCGGCGATACCATTGGCATTGCCAAGAAAACCGGTGCCAAGGTGGTCACGAATTACGACCTGTGCATGTATTTCGCCAAGCAGGGTGTCAGTGCTTTCGATCCAATGAATACGGGCGGCACGATCGACCAGGGTGATTTCAAAGTGTCGATGGTTCGCGCCGATCACAGCGCCGGCCTCGTTGAGATGGACGTGAACTTCCCTCTGGGCAGCGCAAACGGCCTTGTGGTGACGCCCAATAGCGGACCCACCGTGCTGCACATGGGCGATACCGACATCTTTTCGGATATGGCACTGATCCAAGAGATCTATGCACCTGCCATCGGGATCGTACCGATTGGCGACCGCTTTACGATGGGCGCGAAAACGGCTGCCATGGCGTGTCAGCGGTTTTTCAAGTTCGATATGGTTATCCCCTGCCACTACGGCACTTTCCCGATCATTGACCAGACGGCGGATGCCTTTAAGGCCGAGATGGGTGGCCAAGGCGTGAATGTTGCAAGTGTCGGCGGGACGATTTCGGTTTAACCCGGCGCTGGCCCGGTCCAATTGATGTGCCGTGCAGCTCGTGGGCTCGCCCGAGCAGTCGGCGGCGTTGCATCGCGGGCACGGCGCGGCTATGAGTGCCGCCGGTCCATGACAACGATTGCATGACCGCTTGCCGGACGTTTGATAGGCCCTTCAGGCTTGGGGGGCTAAGGCCTGGGTTCTTGCGTTCTTGCGCATTGGCCGGACCGAAATTCGCGTGGGATTGCTCGAGGGAACGAATATGCAGGTTGATGAAGATACCGTGCGGCGTATCGCGCGTCTGGCGCGGATCAAGATCACCGATGAGGAGGCTGCAAGTCTCAAAGGGGAGCTGTCGGGCATTTTGAACTGGGTCGAGCAGCTTGGCGAAGTCGATACAGAAGCGGTCGAGCCGATGACGCGCGTCGTGCCGATCACACTGACCAAGCGCGAGGATGTCGTGACCGACGGCGAAATAACTGAAAAAATCGTGGCCAACGCGCCGATGAGCGAAGACGGATTTTTCGTCGTGCCGAAGGTCGTCGAATAAGGCCGCCCGCTGGACGATTTTTCCGATTGCCCGCCGGGATGACCGAATTTCCGCCGGGTGCGCGACTCTAAGAACATGAAAGACGGACTTGTGAGCGACCTTACCAAACTGACGCTGGCTGAAGCGCGTGACGGACTGAAAGAAAAGACGTTTTCGTCTCGTGAATTGACGAGCGCGTTCATCGCGGCGATCGAGGCAGGCAACCCAGCGATCAACGCCTACGTTTTGGCTACTCCGGAGCATGCGCTGGCGCAGGCGGACGCTTCGGACCATCGCCTTGCGAAAGGCGAAGCTGGCGCGCTTGAAGGACTTCCGCTCGGCATCAAGGATCTGTTCTGCACCGAAGGCGTGCGCACGACTGCTTGCTCGAAGATCCTCGATAATTTCAAGCCCGAGTATGAATCGCATGTCACAAGCAACTTGTGGCAGGCTGGCGCGGTCATGCTTGGCAAACTCAATAATGACGAATTCGCGATGGGCTCGTCTAATGAGACCAGTGCGTTTGGCCCGGTAGTCAATCCATGGCGGCGAACGGGCTCCGAAGACAAGCTCGTTCCCGGCGGGTCATCGGGCGGGTCTTCGGCGGCGGTGGCGGCTGATTTGTGTCTTGCGGCGACGGCCACGGATACGGGGGGTTCTATCCGCCAGCCTGCGGCTTTGACCGGCACGGTCGGCATCAAGCCGACCTACGGGCGTTGTTCGCGCTGGGGCGTCGTGGCGTTTGCCTCTTCTCTCGATCAAGCCGGGCCGATCGCCAAGACGGTGCGCGATTGCGCGGTCATGCTTGGGTCCATGGCGGGGCATGATCCGCGCGATTCAACCAGCGTCGATGCGCCTGTGCCCGACTATGAGGCCGCGCTCGGCAAATCGCTGAAAGGTTTGCGCGTCGGTGTGCCCAAGGAATATCGCGTCGATGGCATGTCGGCGCAGGCAGAAACGCTTTGGCAGCGCGGGATCGACTGGCTCAAGGATGCCGGTGCGGAAATCAAGGATATCTCGCTGCCGCATACCAAGTACGCCCTGCCGGCGTATTACATCGTGGCGCCTGCTGAAGCCTCATCTAATCTGGCGCGCTATGATGGCGTCAGATACGGGCTCAGGGTACCGGGCGAGGATCTGATCGACACGTATGAGAAGACCCGTGCGGCCGGCTTCGGCCGGGAAGTCAAACGACGCGTGCTGATCGGAACCTACGTGTTGTCGGCGGGCTATTACGATGCCTACTACTTGAAGGCGCAGAAGGTTCGCACACTTATCAAGCAGGACTTCGACAAGGCCTGGGACGATGTCGACGTGGTGCTGACGCCGACGACGCCTTCGCCTGCATTTGCGTTTGGCGAGAAGACAGGCGATCCGCTGGCGATGTATCTTGAGGATATCTTCACGGTCACGGTCAACATGGCCGGTCTGCCGGGGATCTCGGTGCCGGCGGGGTTGTCTTCGGAAGGCACTCCGATGGGGCTGCAACTTATCGGCAAGCCGTTCGATGAGGTCACGCTGTTCCAGGCTGCTCAGGCCATCGAAGATGCAGCGGGACGGTTTTCAGCACCGCAGCGATGGTGGACGGGGCCGTAGTCTTGTCCGAGTAATTGCTTGCCATGACGAAGGCTGCAGGCGGGAACAGGTCGGGCATGCGGCGAGTAGATTGAAGCGTTAAGGAGACGAGGATGGGCGGAAAGAACCCTGCCGATTGTACGGCTATGAGCGATGTCCGTGCGGAGATCGACCGGCTTGACGATGCGCTTGTCGATCTTATCGCGCAGCGGTTTGCCTATGTGGATCGCGCCTGGCAGATCAAGTCCGGCGGCCCTGAGGGCGCGCTGGTGCCGTGGCGCATTCAACAGGTCGTCGATAAAGTCAAAGCGCGCGCAGGCGAACGTGGGTTGCCGCCGGAGCTGGCAGAAGCTCTGTGGCGTCAGATGATCGGCTGGTTTGTGCAATACGAAGAAGAACGGCTCAGCTCCGAGCCTCCGAAATCCGATGGCGGTGACGCTGCATGAAATGGGCTCGCTGATGGGATTTTCGCGATGGGTATGAAACCGTTTGACCCGACAACAGTGTTCCTGATCGCGCTGTTGAACCCTGTGGTCATTATCGTTGCGATTGCCTTGGGGCGTCGAGCCGATCAGTGGCAGAAGATCATCGTGGCTGGTTTTGCGGCCTCTCTTGCTGGATCGGTCGCGCTTTGGTTCGTAACCTACGTGGGAATTCTGCCGGCCAAGGGTATTGGCGGTGAGGGTGGCGCGTTTGTTGGCCAGTTTATTTTCGGCATGATCTGGGCGGGGCTGGCCTACCGATTTGCCAGGCTGCCGGTGCCCGCCGACGATAAGTCGGCTTGAGGTCTCATGCGCTCCTTATTGATTTCAGACGAACCGGCAGCGATTGGGATTTGATAAGGCGAGGGTTATCGCAATGCGGACCATGATTTCATTCGTTGCAGGGGTTGTGGCCATGACCGCGCTTTTCGGAACCGGTGCCAGCGCGCAGGGACTGCTGGGTTCAAAGGAGCAACTGGGCGAAGTCGTCGCCGCGCGTGATGCTCATGAGAGCGCTCTCAAGGGTGAAATGGTTATTGTCGATGTGCGTTCCAGCGAGGAGTGGAAGGAAACGGGAGTTCCTGCCAGCGGGTTCGCGATTACGATGCATCAAGATGCGGCCATTTTCCTCAACGGCCTTGATGCCGCGATGGGTGGGGACAGGACCAAGCCGCTGGCGCTCATCTGTGCGACAGGCTCCCGCACGACATATCTGCAAAAGCCGCTCCAGCAGATGGGGTTCACGCGCGTTATGAACGTTGCTGAGGGTATGCAGGGCGGACGGTTCGGCGATGGCTGGGTCAAGGGTGGCCTGCCCGTGCGCAAATGGGCAGGCGCGGCCGATACGGGCCCGGTCTCGATCCAGACCGCGCAGTGATGTTGAGGGGCTGACGGGCCCGCTTGACCGGCGGTGAAGCGCGCCTTACCCAAACGCTTCGATCTTCATCTGCCGGGGTCGGACGTTTCTGACCATTGGCAACATTCAGACTTAACGATCAAAGAACAACGAGACCTCGCTGTGATCCAGGATACCCGAACGCCCGATCCGAAGAACTTCATCGCTGGTGCGACCGGCGACTGGGAGATCGTTATCGGTCTTGAGGTCCATGCCCAGGTCGACAGCAACGCCAAGCTGTTTTCGGGGGCTTCGACGCAGTTCGGTGGGGAGCCTAACTCTCACGTCAGTCTGGTCGATGCGGCGATGCCGGGCATGCTGCCCGTGATCAATGAGGGCTGCGTCGCCCAGGCGGTCAAGACGGGATTAGGCCTGAAAGCCCAGATCAATCTGCGATCGGTTTTTGACCGCAAGAACTACTTTTATCCCGACCTCCCGCAGGGCTATCAGATCTCACAGTTCAAGTTTCCGATCGTTGGAGAGGGCGAAGTCGAGATCGATGTGGACGGCGAGACGCAGACCATCGGGATTGAGCGGCTACATCTGGAGCAGGACGCGGGAAAGTCGATCCACGACCAGCATCCAGATTACTCCTATGTGGACTTGAACCGCTCCGGCGTCGCGCTGATGGAGATCGTGTCGCGGCCTGACATGCGTTCGGCCAAGGAGGCGCAAGCCTATGTGTCGAAGCTGCGCACCATCCTGCGCTATCTGGGAACGTGCGATGGCGATATGGACAAGGGCTCGATGCGGGCCGATGTCAACGTGTCAGTGCGCAAGCCTGGTGGGGAGTTCGGCACGCGCTGCGAGATCAAGAACGTCAACTCGATCAGGTTTATCGGGCAGGCGATCGAATCTGAGGCGCGCCGCCAGATTGATCTGCTCGAAGACGGCGGGAGCGTGCAGCAGCAGACGCGACTGTTCGATCCCAAGCTCGGTGAAACACGCTCGATGCGCTCGAAAGAAGAGGCACACGACTACCGGTATTTCCCCGATCCCGACCTGCTGCCGCTGGAGCTGGAGCAGTCGTTCGTGGACGAGATCGCCACGACGCTGCCTGAACTGCCCGATGAGAAAAAAGCACGCTTCATGGCCGACTACGGCCTGTCGGCTTACGACGCTGGCGTGCTGGTCGCAGAGCGCGCTTCGGCGGATTATCTGGAAGCCGTGGTCGCAAAACTCGATAATGCCAAACGTGATGGCAAGTCGGCTGCCAACTGGGTCATCAATGAACTGTTTGGGCGATTGAACAAGGAAGGCATGTCGATTGAGAGCTCGCCGGTCTCGGCCGATCAGCTTGCGGGGATCGTCAATCTGATCGGTGCCAATACGATATCCGGCAAGATCGGCAAGGACCTGTTTGAGATCGTGTGGAGCGACGGTGGCGATCCCGCGCAAATCGTCGAAGACCGCGGCATGAAGCAGGTGACAGATACGGGCGCCATCGAAAAGGCCGTGGATGAGGTGATGGCGGCCAACCCCGACAAGGTTGAGCAGGTAAAGAACAAGCCGACAATGATCGGTTGGTTCGTCGGGCAGGTGATGAAAGCCTCAGGCGGGAAGGCGAACCCACAGGCCGTCAACGACGTGCTGAAGGCCAAGCTGGGGATCGAGTAGCCGCGATTGCGTTGCCAACGCCGGAGCGGGGTTGGCTCCGGATCTCAGCTCGGCTTCTTGGCGAGCGTCGCGGTCAACGCTGAACGCTCGCGCTCACGGACTTCGGCTACAATGCGATGGGCTGTCTCGGTGCCGATGCCGAGGCGGTCCATAACGACTTCTGCGAGATCGAGACTGGCTTCGACCGTCTCGGGCACGACTGCGGTGGCGCCGGCCTGAAGCAACTTGGTGGCGTGGTCCGTATCTCGTGCGCGCGAGATGATCGGCAGGTTGGGCCAAGCCTCGTGCACGGATTTCACAACGCGGCTGGCTGCGGCGGCACTATCCATGGTGACGACGAAGGCCGATGCGTTTTCGATCCCGACGCGGCGCAGGATTTCGGGGTTGCTTGCATCGCCAAAGTAGACGGCGCGGGATGCGCGATTGTGGCGTGTCACGGTTGCTGCATCTAGATCGAGCCCGACGTGGCCGATCTTCTGGCCTTCCAGAACCTTGCTCATCAGTTCTCCAACGCGACCATATCCGGCGATCACGACGTGGCCTGTGAGTTGGGAAACTTCTGCATCGGGCAACCCCAAGGCGCCGGCGCGCGATTGTCGTGTCATGGCGCTTGCGGCCTTGCGTGCCGCGTTTGCGATGAACGGCGTTGCGAGCATGGACAGGATCGTAACGACGAGGAAAAACTGCGCGTCGTCTGGCGGTAGCAGCGATAAGCCCAACGCTAACGAGATGACGACGAACGCAAATTCGCCGCCCTGGCCGAGCAGTAGTGCGCTTTCCAAGGCGACCGGTGTTGCGATGCCAAATGCGCGCGCGAGCAGAAACGTTATGAGGGTTTTGACGGCAAACAGGCCGACCACGGAGACTGGCAGCCAGAAGGGCTCGTCCAACACGGTTGCAAGGTCGAGGCTCATGCCGACGGACACAAAGAAGAGCCCCATCAGCAGGCCCTTGAAAGGTTCGATGTCGACTTCGATCTGATGGCGGTATTCGGTTTCAGCCAACAGGAGGCCTGCGAGGAATGCTCCCAAGGCGAGGCTCAGGCCTGCCGACTCTGTCGCCAGCGATGTTCCAATCACAACGAGAAGCAGGGCTGCCATGAAGAGTTCGCGGCTGTGCGTCTGGCCGACCATGCGGAACAGCGGACGGATCACGAGGCGGCCTGCAACGAAGATGGCTGCTATTACAGCAACGGCTTTTAAAAGCGCGATGGCGAACGCGATGCCGACGGAATCACCGGACTTTTCCCCCAGGACGCCGACCAGAAACAGTATGGGAACGACGGCCAAATCCTGGAACAGCAGGATGGAAAAGCTCGTCTGGCCGACTGGGGTGCCGAGCCTGCGGCTTTCGATCAGAAGCTGCATGACGATGGCGGTGGAGGAAAGTGCAAGGCAGGCGCCAATGACGATCGAGGCTGGCAGGGAGTTTCCAAAATAGTAGGCGATGACCCCAATGACCGCCCCGCTGATAAGAACCTGCGCGCCACCCAAGCCGAACACCAGCCGCCGCATGGCGACGAGGCGTTCGAGCGTCAATTCCAGGCCGATCATGAACAGCAGGAATACGATGCCGAGTTCAGCGAGCGCGCGCACGCCCTCGATGTCGTCGATTACGATGGCCGAGAGCCAGGGTGCGAAGGGTACAAGCCGCCCAAGGCCATAGGGGCCAATAGCAAGCCCAACTGCGAGGAAGCCGAGGACCGGGGAAATTGAAAACCGCAGCATGATCGGCACGACGAGCCCGGCGGCGGCCAGGAAGACAATCACTTCGTGGAGGTTGAGCGCAGAGGTGTGCAAGGCGGACGGTCCCGAGTTCCTGGTGCGTAAGCCTAGCCGAGCGCTACGGGCGCCGCCAGCCGCGTTGAGCCGGTTGGCGTCGCTTAAGCGGGGATTGGTTGAATAAGCGGCAGAGAAACAATTCGCTTGCCGCACATTCATGCAGACATCGGGGAGCGGCCGCGTCAAAGCCCGCGCCGGTTGCCGGCACGGAGTTTAGCGTTGGTCAGAAGTGAATCAGCGCGTGCTCATCGCCGATGGCGGATGAGCGCAGCGATTTATTCGGCTGCTGCTTCAGCGGGCTTGCCAGCGCGCAAAAGGGCCTGCTTCTTCAGGTTGCGGCGGACGCCACCTGTGTTGCCCTGATTGCGGGTCACCGGGCCGCGTGCAATCGTGCGCTTGGCTTTTTTCTTACGGGTTTCAACGGCGCGAAGCGAACGGGCTGAGCGGTCGGACATATCAAGTTCTCACTCGTCAAATCTGTTTGGATATACGGCGTTCGTCGGTCCCAGTCTTGTCGGCCATACGCGCTGAGATAGCGCGACCTCGGCTCGACCTAGCGGACCGGTGTGCCGCTTCAAGCCCTGTCGTTTAGGCGAACAATGGCTTTTGATCAAGTGCGGGTTTGGATTGCGGGGCGTTGAAGTGATCGTTAACGACCTGCTGGCACAACTCAGCCCATCAGCCACATGAAGCCGTAGCCAGGGGCCAGGAACGTGCCGGCCCAAAGGAAGCAGGACACGAAGCTTGCCGCGATGAAGCCCGGCCAGCGCATCGACATTGCACCCGCCACCACAGGAACGAACGGCCGCAGGGTGCCCAGGAACTTGCTGAAAATGATCCCCCAAATGCCCCAATGGCGCGTGAAGTGTCTGGCCGTGACATAAAACCGTGGATTGGCCCGTAGGAGCCAGCTCACCTGGGGATTGTCGCTGAAGTAGCGTCCAAGCGCATAGGAAATAACGTCGCCGATGAATGCGCCGATCGATGCTGCAATCCACAACGGAATGAATTCGCCGCCGGCTGCTGAGTGGATCCCGCCGATTGCGAGGAACAGGGCCGTGGAGGGGATGAACAACGATACGATGACAAGGCTCTCACCCAGGCCCAACGCAAATACGATCGGTTCAGCGTAGGCAATATGATCGCGGACGAGCTGAAGCGCACTCTCGAATAGAGCCGTAACAGACCAGCTTTCCATATCAGGTGAGATCTCCGCGGCCCCAATCAGGCGGGTTGGAAGGTCAGCGCAATGAGCCCGTTGCGATGCGTGGACTGTTTGAAACGTCTGTTGTGAAACTAAGAGCTCGTATTGTGGCTGCCTAGATCATGGCGTGCCTTAGAAATCAAATTGGGCCGTTCACGCTTTCCAAGGTGGAATCACGGTGACATTGTGGATCGCTCCATTTCGCGGTTCGAGGTTGCCACCTCATTGCACAGACGTTCGGCTGCTCCTATCTGGCTGCTTCACATTGTCTGTTGGTTGATGAGCAGAACGATGGCAAACAGGCCCAGAATATTCCAATCGCGGTGCTTGCGTGGAGCAAATCATTCGCGAATATCCAATAAACTGGCGGGTTGCGCCCTGATAGGTTATCCCTGATCAGCTATCAGTCACGTTTATAAATCTCCGGGGAAGACATGGCGTCGACACAAGACATCCAACCGGGCGGCGAAGACGCCGGCTCCAAAGCACCGCGACACCAGAAGGTGCGCAAGGCCGTGCACCGGCACAAGGCGCTGTCGGGCCAGGGTGTCCAGGAACGTTTGTTCACATTGGCCTTTTCCGGCCTCGTCTATCCGCAGATCTGGGAAGATCCTGTCGTCGATATGGAGGCCATGCAGCTCAAGGATGGGGAGACCATCACGGCCATTGCGTCGGGTGGCTGTAACATCATGAGCTATCTGACGGCAGCAGACGTCGGCGTGACGGCAATCGATCTCAATCCCGCTCACATCGCGCTCAACAAACTGAAACTGGTCGCCGCGCAGCACCTGCCGAACTATGCTGCGTTCCATCGCTTTTTTGCAGATGCCGATGCGTCTGAGAACGTGCGGGCTTATTTCACCTACCTGCAAGATCATCTCGACGCGGAGACTCGCAAATATTGGGAATCGCGCGACCGGATGGGGCGGCGCCGAATCGAGTATTTCGGCAAGAACCTCTACAAGTTCGGCCTGCTTGGTTCTTTCATTGGCGCAAGCCACATGCTGGCGCGTATGCACGGCAGCAATCCGCGCAACCTGCTCAAGGCGAAGTCGCTTGAAGAGCAGCGCGAGATCTTTGAAGCCGAGCTGGCGCCGTTGTTCAAAAAACGTCACATCCGCTGGCTCATCTCCAAGCCGTCATCGTTGTTCGGTCTTGGGATCCCGCCCTCGCAGTACGAAGCGCTCAAGGGCGATGAAGACCATATGGCGGAAGTGTTGCTGCAGAGGTTGAAGCGCCTCGCCTGCGATTTCGATCTGCAGGACAATTATTTTGCCTGGCAGGCGTTCGGCCGGCGCTATGCGAGCGGCGGGGCCGGGCCTTTGCCGCCTTATCTGCAACGCGAAAACTATGAGAACGTGAAAGCGCGCTCTGCCAACGTCAATGTCGTGCATGCGTCGTTCACCGAGCACCTCGCGAGCCAGCCCGATGCCTCGTGCGATGCCTATGTGCTGCTCGATGCTCAGGACTGGATGACGGACGAGCAACTCAACGACCTGTGGTCGCAGATCACGCGGACGGCACGTCCAGGCGGGCGCGTTATTTTCCGGACAGCCGGGGAAGACACCATTCTGCCGGGCCGGGTCAAGGATGAGATCCTTTCGCGCTATGACTACAGTGCCGAGGAAGGCAAGAAGTCGACGGACCGCGACCGGTCCTCGATCTATGGCGGGTTCCACCACTACACGTTGGTCCGATAAAGGGAGTTGGGCCGTTGGGTGCGCCAGGACATGACGATGCCGCAAGCCACATGGACGGCATCTATCGGTATCAACGCTACATCTACGACCTGACGCGGAAGTATTTCCTGCTCGGTCGCGACACGATGATCGACAACCTGCGTCCGCCTGCCGGCGGCAGCATTCTGGAAGTCGGCTGCGGGACCGGGCGCAATATGATCCTGGCTGCAAAGCGTTATCCGAATGCCGATTTATATGGTTTTGATATCTCGGAAATGATGCTTGAAACGGCACGTCAGAACGTGTCGCGGGCGGGGCTGTCGAGCCGGATCAAGGTCGCCCAGGGCGATGCAACGGATTTTTCAGCGCAAGAACTTTTTGACGTTCCGGCGTTTGACCGGGTTTTTGTTTCCTACTCGTTATCGATGATCCCGCCGTGGCGACAGGCGTTGCCGGTTGCTTTCAATGCGGTCAAGCCGGGCGGTTCTCTGCATATCGTTGATTTCGGTCAACAGACCGAGTTGCCGAAGGCGTTCAAGGGCGTGCTCCATGCCTGGCTTTCAAAGTTCGACGTCGAGCCACGACCCGATCTCGAAGTTGAGCTACGCAAGCTGGCTGAGGAGACAGGAGCAGAGCTGAAGTTCGAACATCTATTCCGCGATTACGCGCACCACGCGATTTTGCGAAAGGTGTGACGGCTGGCTCTTCTGTCAGTAGGTAGCAGCGCGCCAGTCAACGGGGTGATGTATGCTCGGCTGCCCCTCCCGCCACCTTCTCGGGCGCTTATGCGCGGTTAGCCGCCCATCAGCCATTTGAGACCGAATGATCCGGGCGCAAGCAGAACACCGGCCCAAACAAAGGCTGAGGTGAAGTTCGCAATCTGGAAAGTGCGCATGGGCATTTCAACGATGCCAGCAACGAGCGGCACCGCTGCGCGCAAGGGGCCGAAGAAGCGGCCGATGAAGATGGCCCAGATGCCGTAACGATCGAAGAATTCATGGCCCTTCGGGATTAAGTCCGGGTGGCGCGAAAGCGGCCAAATGCGCGCAATTTCCTCGTGATAATGTTTGCCCAGCCAATATGACACCCAATCGCCAAGCGCTGCACCGAGGCTGGCTGAAACCCAGACGATAAGAAAGTCCGTCATGGTGCCGCTGGCGCCGATCAGGGTGCCGATGGCAACGAGCATCGCCCAGAACGGCAGGATGAGCGAAATGAAAGCGAGACTTTCGCCGAAGGCCAGAATGAAGACGATGGGTGCGGCCCATTGCTCGTGCTCGCGAACGAACGCAATAACGGTATCGGCGTAATCCATTAGGTTCATCGGCTGATATCGCTTGCAGATTGTCCGGTGGGCGTCGCGGTGGCGGGTCGGTGGCCAGCTCGTTCGGCGCAGAGCTTGACTGACGCCGTCATGTTAGCGTGCATGATGGTGGATGTCTGGCACAAACTGGCAGTGGGTCGTTGTGGCCGATGTCAGCCCTTGGCGCAGCGGCGGCGGTGTTCGCGCTTGAGTTCGCGGGCGACTTCGGTTGAAAGCATCGCACCGCGTGATCTTTGCGCCGGTGTCAGTTCTGATGCAGGAGCGCTTTTGAGGATGCGGGGGCCGTTTGCGGCTTCGGTCATGCCGCGGGACAGCTCAGTGCAGCTCAGCTCAGTCTTCTTGCGACGGTAGGCAAACAGGCGGACGCCGGAGGCGTAGGCGGATGCCGACGGCGATTGACCAATCCAGGCCTTGTCGGGTGCGTTGAGAAGATAGTTCAACGTGCGCTGGCGCTTGCCGATGCAATCGGGACTGTCATCGACGCAGGACAGTCCGGCTGATGGATTGGAGATGCCCGGTGAGTTTCCAGCGCAGGCTGTCAGCAACACAAGTAGGCCAGTCACGGTTGCTGCATTGGCCAACGCAGACAGCATGGAAACGGTGCTGTTGCCCGGCGTGCGCGCATTGCTGCGATAGTCTCGCGCTGGATGCCGTTTCATGTGCAAATCGCTATGCCGCCTTCGGGCTGTTGGGTTAATGCATTGGTTCGACGACAGGTACAGGCACGAGTAGAGCTTAGTGACGTGGATCGGCTGTTGGCTCTTGTGACCGGCGGCCTGAGCCCATAGAAGCATGACCCCATAGAAGGCAGTCGTGGCCGGTTCATGACCAGTTGAAGGCAATCATTTCGTGTGCACAGCAAGAACAATTCGCCGCCTGTCCACAAACGTGGTGATTTGCGCACATCAATCCTAGGCGCGGTCAATCCGGTGATCCGGTTTTGCGGCAGGCTGCCAAGTCGGTTTTCGACGCACTTTAAGAGAGGATCAAGTCGTGGTTCACGCAATTCGCATTCATTCGTATGGCGGTCCTGAAGTTCTCAAATGGGAAAGCGTTGAGGTTGGCGCGCCGGGTGCGGGTGAAATCCGCGTGAAGAACGAAGCGGTGGGTCTCAACTACATCGATACCTATCACCGCACCGGGCTTTATCCGATGCCTGCGCTGCCTAGCGTTCCGGGCATGGAAGGGGCAGGCGTGGTCGTTGCCGTCGGTGACGGTGTCATCGACCTGAAGGAAGGCGACCGCGTCGCTTACGCACAGCCGATCGGGTCTTACGCAGAAGAGCGGCTGATGCCTGCCGATAGAGCCGTCAAGGTTCCTGACGGCATCGATCTTTCAACGGCTGCCGCCATGATGCTGCAAGGCATGACCGTGCGGTATCTGTTCAAGACGACGTATCCGATTGGTCCGGACTCCGTTGTGCTGTTTCACGCTGCCGCCGGTGGCGTGGGACTGATCGCCTGCCAGTGGGCAAAACACATCGGCGCGACGCTGATCGGCACGGCCGGTTCCGCTGAGAAAGTCAAACTCGCAAAGGACTATGGCGCGACACATGTGATCAATTATCGTGAGGAAAACTTCGTTGAGCGGGTGAAGGAGCTCACCGGCGGTAAGGGCTGCGATGTCGTCTACGATGCTATCGGAAAGGATACGTTTCCTGGTTCGCTCGACTGCCTGAAGCCGCGCGGCATGTGGGTTTCATTCGGGAACGCATCAGGCAAGATCGGTAACTTCGATCTCGGCATCTTATCGGCGAAGGGGTCGCTTTATGCGACGCGGCCGACGCTATTCACGCATGTTGCCACCAAGCAGGACCTTGCTGAGTGTGCCAACGATTTGTTCGATGTGGTGAACCGGGGCATCGTCAAGATCGAAGTCAACCAAACGTATCCGTTGCAAGAAGCCGCTCAGGCTCATCGCGATCTTGAGGGGCGCAAGACAACCGGCTCGACGATCTTGTTGCCGTAACGGTACGCGGGCGAGAGATCATGAATCAATCCACGACGGCATCAGTTCAGGGCGTCGACAATCGCGACGTGCTGAAGGGGCTCGCGTTCGTGCTCGGCGCCGTGCTCGTCTATTCGACGCTTCACGTCGGCTTCCGGCTTCTGGCCTCGTCTGTGCTCGGCGAAGATGACGTCGTCGATACGA
Organism: uncultured Hyphomicrobiaceae bacterium; assembly: GCA_964352165.1. GTDB lineage: Bacteria > Pseudomonadota > Alphaproteobacteria > Rhizobiales > Hyphomicrobiaceae > CAYGRH01. The sequence goes on from CAYGRH010000018.1 coordinate 15,160, forward strand.
TACTGGTGCAGGATCTGAAGGTTGCCTACGACACGTTTCCGCGACAGCCGCCCCTATACGACTGGGTGCTGTGGTGTGTTCAACAGGTTTTAGGGCCGGGGGTCGAAAGCTTCCTGGCAATCAAGTATGCCGCGCTGACGGCATCGGCCGGTTTTTTGTATCTGGCGGCTTACCGTGTGATGCGGGACCGGTTGTTTGCCGTTTTAAGCGTGGAGTCGCTGGCGCTGATCTATCAGATCAGCTGGCGGTTTCACGAAGGCTTCACGCATGAAGTCGGCGCGATGGTCGCGGTGATGGCGACGGCGTGGATACTGCTCCGGACGATCGATGCGCCAGGGCCGGGCAATGCGATAGGACTTGGGATTGCCGCCGGGCTCGGGTTTCTGACCGAGCCGCCCTACGCGGTTTTCCTGATATCGATGTTGATTGCGGCGGGCCTGCAGCCTGGAACGCGGCGGCAGATTTTTACGCCTTGGCTTATTCTGAGCCTTAGCCTGGCTGCCTTAATCGCCTCGCCTTACGTGGTATGGGTTATCAGCGAAGAAAGCCGGATGGCCTGGTTTTTCAGGTCCAGCAACGACTACTGGAACGATGCGGCGAGCGGGCTCATCGATGCGATCCGCAGCCCCATCGCCTACCTTTCGCCGCTGATATTTATCCTGCCGTTCGTTTTTCCTGGCTTCGTGCGTGTTGCCTGGAGCGATCTCAAGGGGCTTGGCAGCGGACCGGTTCTTGGCCTCAATCGGTCGCGGCTCGTTTTGCAGACTGCGCTTGTCGCTTGGTTGTTGTCGATCATGGGCGCCGTTGCGTTCGGCATCGAGGGGCTACCCTCGCATGTGCTGATGCCGCTTTATCTGACGAGCGTGATCTGGCTGTTTGATGTTGCGCGACGCGCCAATGGTGATCCACTGCATGTTGGGCGGTTCACACGGCTGGCGCTGGCGATTGCCGTTTTTGCGTTCTGCGCGCGGCTTGCCAACATGTTTGTGCTCGATCCCGTCTGCAATATCTGCCGCTGGGGCATTCCCTACGCGGGGTTAGGTGAGGAGATGCGCTCTCGCGGGTTTGGTGACGGAACGATCGTTTCAATCGATAAGGATCTCGGCGGAAATCTTCGCGCAGTATTTCCGGGCTCGAAGGTCATGGTGCCCCGCTATCCACGCTATACGCCCGAAGGCGTCGACCTGACGAAAGGCGATGTGGCTTTCGTCTGGGGCGAGGACTTTTCCGCCAAGCAGGCCCGGAAATATTTGCGCGATCTGCTGCCCGAAGGTGTCAGCGTCGGCGATGCCAAGGTCGTATCGGTGCCTTGGCGGCACCTTTGGCGCGAAACCGGCTATCGCTCATCGAAGTGGCACCTGATCGTTGTCGACCGGGAACAATAGAGTTGAGTGGCGGGCGCTGGGCGGAGACTCACTGAAGCGTGATGCAAAAATCGCTTCTCCACCTCCTACATATCCATTGATTGGATGCAGTGAATAATTCCGGATGCGCCGATTCTTGCGGTGATCGTATGCCGGCCAAGTCTGTCCTCGGCGGCAGCAAGATTTCAGAACCTCGAGGAGACCAGAATGAGCGATCGCGGCGATAACAAAAGCGGGATCGATCTTCATTTCTATCCAACGCCGAACGGGCACAAGATCACGATCATGCTGGAAGAAACCGGCGCGCCCTACACAATCGTTCCGGTGAATATCATGACGGGCGAGCAATTCGCGTCTGAGTTTCTCGCAATTTCGCCGAACAACCGGATGCCCGCGATTGTGGATCGCGGCGGGCCGGGGGGTGAGCCGTTATCGGTATTCGAGTCGGGCGCCATCCTTCAGTACCTCGGACGCAAAAGCGGCCAGTTTTATCCGTCCGACGAGCGCGCCCGCGTGGAAGTGGAGCAATGGCTGTTTTGGCAGATGGGCGGACTTGGGCCGATGGCGGGACAGTGTCATCACTTTCGGAACTACGCGCCGGAGACGATCCCCTACGCCATCGACCGTTACGTCAATGAGGTGAACCGTTTGTATGGTGTGATGGAACGGCGGCTGGCCGACCGGGATTTTCTGGCGGGCGACTATTCTATCGCAGATATGGCTTGCTACCCGTGGGTCAGGCTTTGGAAAAACCAAGGGCAGGATATCACTCAGTTTCCACGACTGGATGCCTGGCGTGATCGTATTCGTTCGCGGCCTGCCGTCGCGCGGGGGATAGCTGTCGGGCGGGATGAAGCAGAGAAGATGGACATCGCGGGCGACAAATCCGCCCAAAGCGTTCTGTTTGGCCAGAAGGCGCGTTGATCAAGACCATCCGATTGCGAGAAGATCGTTCGTCGGGCTGGCGTAGCCATTGCTACCGTCTAGCGAATGCGCAATGCATTGCGCGCTCTCAGTCGATTTCCGAAAGGCGCGATGGGTCTGGTTCACGACCGGTTACGCGCTTAAGGGCCATTGCTGCGAGCACTTTGCCTGCAAACGTTTTGCGGCGCAGGTCAGTGTCGTCGGCGGCTGTTTGCGGACCGGCACCATAGACCCGGGCGGCATTGTGTGACTGGTCGACCAGTTGCAAGCTGGCTGGCTGCAAGGAAGCGGTATCGGTGATGGCGGTGTTAGCGCATCCAGCGAAGAGCATTGCACAGGCTGCAAGAGTGATGCTGCGTGCGAACATTGATCTGCCCCCTCATTCTTCCTGGTTGGCTGATGATCCGATGGTCCAGCCTTCCGTTGCCGGAAACCGATGCGATTGCACCGTTAGTTTCTGGCACCCCGGCCGGGACAATAATGGACCGCGAAGTGATGTGGAAGTGATAGCGGCCCTGAAATGAACCCTCCCTGAATGATAATTTCTGGATGCGTCCGGCGGGTTGCGCGGCGATTTCTTTCCGTCAGATTTCCCGATGTCGCCGGGCGGCACAGTTGTCCGTTTTTGCTACAGGTTGCAATTTATTGTTGCCATAAAAACTGCGCTCATCGGCATAGAAAGCTGATTGCGTTTACCAACTTTCATTTGAGGGCTGCGATTGTTGCCTTAAGCCGGCGTGACGCCGGTTTTGAAGCCAAGCAAGTTCGATGGAGGTGGGGCGATGGCACGCCGGGAATTTTCTGAATTCGAGACGACGGATACGATTGGGGCTGGCAATTCTGCCGAGGCGCTGATGGCCATGGGTTTGCAATATTGCTGCGGACGCAACCGCGAGTATGACCTTGTTCAGGCGCATAAATGGTTCAACATCGCGGCGCTGCGCGGCAGCGCGGATGCGCGCCGATTGCGCCATGAAATCTCCGTCGAGATGAGCCGTCAGGACATCGCTGTTGCACAGCGTATGGCTCGCGAGTGGCTGACCCGTCACTAAAATGTGTGACTGAACTCGTCGTTGTGCGCTTTTGGGCTGCCGCGGCTCACGGACGGGAAAGCGGCTGCTTTCCTCTCAGCATTTTGAAAACAATGAAGAGACGCAGTCCCAAGTCTTTTTGGCTGCGTTTCCAACGGCCTTGCCGGTATTTTCGATGGTTTTGCCCGTCGACTTCGCTGTGTCGGTGACGAGTTCGCCGGCCTGCTTAAGGCCCTTTTGCGAATCCTCAGCAGCACGTTTGGCCATTTCTTCGACCGTCTTTGGCGGTTTGTTCGAACGCTTCTGGGGTTCTTCCTGCACGGTCTGTTCCGGCTGAACTTCTACACCTTGGGATGGCGTGCGGTCGTGTTGCTGACTGGCGTTGTCGCCGCTAGGACGCTCATCGATTTTCGCGCGGACATCGTCAGGTTGCGGTCCGGGTTGGGCCGGGGCGTAGCGATAATCCTGTTCGCCCTGGCTGCCGATAACTTCGGAAGGGCGGCCAGAAGGCAATGCGTTTGGCGGCATGGCTGCTGGAAGGGTGGCCGGCGCGCTGCCGGGTCCGGCTGGAATTGCTGAGGGCGGGGCAAGCACGACGGCCTCGCCTGCACACGTCACATCGTCATTTCGTCGGCTGACGCTGCAACTGCGGTGGGCACCGCGACGCGCAAGTTCCTTGATGCAGTGGAGTTTGGCTGCTGCCTCGGCGGGCAGCGTAAAGCCGGTCTCGACCTGGCAACTGTACACGGCGTCGGGTTCCGAGCAGGAAATGCAGAAATCCCGGGCGCTTGCCGGGGTCGTGACCACGCCCGCGCCGCCGACGTGAATGGCGATTATCGCAAGCACAAGAGTCAGGAGCTGAGGTTGACGTCGCGGGGAACCCAAAACGCGCACCGCCACCGGCAGGTGGGGTGTCTCAAATCTTGCCATGGCGCGCGATTTCATTGCGGACGTAATTGCCGATGTCATTGCAGCCTCACGTTTGGTTCTTGAAACACTCAGAGCGGTACTGGTGTCCAGCTTTGATCGGGCTCGGCCCCTCCAGGACGACTGGGTGCGGCGACGGCAACAATGCGGGCCAAATACCGGGCTGAGACCGAGCCAGTCGTTTTCAGACTTTATCCTAGCAGGATTGGCCATTGTAGAGACGTCTGCCCGACACGCGCTGGTGACCTGATGCCGATCTGTTCGCTCTGTTTTACTTACCCCTGGATCGTCCGACCTGTTGAGGTGGCACAATGCGGCGGTTCAAGGGCAGGGCGCACAGATGACACACCGGTCTGACTTCGGTCGCCTTAAGGTTTGGGCCGTCTGGCATGGGTATGGCGGCGGTTAGGCTGCCGCAGAATCTACAAGCGAGCGCAGGGATAGGGCTTGGCAAAAGGGCTGATCCGCTCCTGCCTTTTCAGCACCAAGCCTCAAGTGAACGGCCGCAGCCATCTAACCGTGTGAAAGCCTGCTTCGGGTCACTTGCTTTCGGGAGAGCGCGCCACTATACGGAGTGTTCTTTCGCGTAGGAGACGTGGCCGAGTGGCTGAAGGCGGTGCTTTGCTAAAGCATTATACGTCAAAAGCGTATCGAGGGTTCGAATCCCTCCGTCTCCGCCA
>CAYGRH010000019.1:0-19687 GCA_964352165.1 uncultured Hyphomicrobiaceae bacterium
AGGAGTCTGTCTAAGTGTCGATAAAAGTGGGCCTCACACATCGCACGACCTACCACTACGACCGCTTGGTGACGTTGAGCCCGCAGATCATCCGGCTCCGGCCCGCTCCGCACTGCCGCACGAAGATCGTCAGCTACTCTTTGAACCTCAAGCCTGGCGACCACTTTCTGAACTGGCAACAAGATCCATTCGGCAATTTCCTCGCCCGCATGGTTCCCAATGAAAAGTCAGACATTCTGTCGGTTACGGTGGACCTTGTCGCCGAGATGGCAGTCACCAATCCTTTCGACTTTTTTGTCGAGGAAGAGGCACGGGAATGGCCTTTCGCTTACGACCCTCTCGTCAAGACGGAACTCCAGCCCTATCTCGTGCCCGATCCGCCCGGCAAACACCTGCGCGCCTACCTTGAGAAAATGACCTTTGCAAAAGACGCGAGCACGCTCGACGTCATCGTCGATATCAACCAGCGGCTTCAGCACAGCGTCGATTATCTGATCCGGATGGAACCCGGTGTGCAAACACCGGAAGAAACGCTGTCGAAACGATCGGGTTCATGCCGCGACAGCAGTTGGCTGCTCGTCCAGATCCTGCGCAACCTCGGCCTCGCAGCACGGTTCGTTTCAGGCTACCTCATCCAGCTCAAGCCAGACGTAAAGTCGCTCGATGGCCCCTCCGGCGCAGAAACCGACTTCACGGATCTGCATGCCTGGGCCGAAGTCTATCTGCCAGGAGCTGGCTGGGTCGGGCTCGACCCCACGTCCGGCTTGCTTGCGAGCGAAGGCCATATTCCGGTCGCCGCCACGCCCACACCGTCATCGGCCGCCCCCATCTCAGGCGCGCACACTGAAGCGAAAGTCACATTCGACTTCGACATGCAGTTGCGGCGGATACATGAATCGCCGCGCGTCACGAAGCCTTACTCCGATGCGCAATGGCAGGCGATCCTCGACCTTGGAGACAAGGTCGACTCACGGCTAAAGCGTTCAGACGTTCGCCTCACAATGGGCGGCGAACCGACCTTCGTATCCGTCAGCGACATGGAAGCCGGCGAATGGATGAACGAAGCCGTCGGTCCGACCAAGCGGGGCTATGCCGAGGATCTGGTCCGCCGGTTGACGGCGCGATTTGCACCCGGCGGCCTGATGCATTTCGGCCAGGGCAAATGGTATCCCGGCGAACAGCTTCCCCGCTGGTCATTCGCAGCCTATTGGCGTCACGACGGCGAACCCCTTTGGGAGCAGCCCGAGCTGATTGACCGCGAAACACCGGCAAAGCCGGCAGACATTCAAACGGCCGAAAAATTCATGGGTCACTTGTGTGAACAGCTCGGCCTGCCGAAGGCGAGCGGCACGGCAGCATTTGAAGACGCAACACACTTTTCGCTGATTGAACAAAAGCTGCCGATCAACCTCGACGTGGCCGACAATCGACTGGAAGACGAGGCTGCTCGCGCCCGGCTGATCAAGGCATTCGACCGGGGGCTTTGGAAGGCAACCAGCTATGTGCTCCCCATCCAGGCATGGCAGACCAAGGACGGTGGGCGTCGCTGGGCGACCGAGAAATGGCGCTTCCGCCGCGGCAAGCTGTTCCTTGTGCCCGGCGACTCCCCGGCAGGTTTCCGTTTGCCTCTCGGCGGACTCCCATTCATTCAGCCCGTGAACTATCCCAGCGTCGCCCCGCAAGATCCATTTGCAGAGCGCGAACCACTCCCCGACCGCGAGGCTCTTCTCAACCAGAGGCGCACGCTCACACTCGAAGCTCCGCCCCTGCCCGCCGCAAGCCCGAACGAGATTTCAGGCGCGGTCCGCACCGCAATGGTCATCGAGCCGCGCGACGGTCATCTTTGCATCTTCATGCCGCCGGCCGAAAACGCCGAAGACTATGCAGCTCTCGTTGCAGCCATCGAAGAGACGGCCGGAGTCCTCGACCAGCCCGTGCACATTGAAGGCTATGAGCCTCCTCACGACCCTCGGCTGAACGTCATAAAGGTCACACCGGACCCTGGCGTTATCGAGGTCAACATTCATCCCGCCCGCACCTGGAAACAAGCGGTTGAAACGACGGAGGCCCTCTACGAGGAAGCCTTCCAGTGCCGCCTTGGCACCGAAAAGTTCATGGTCGACGGCCGACATAGCGGCACCGGCGGTGGAAACCATATCGTTCTGGGCGGGGCCACGGCTGCCGACAGCCCGTTTTTGCGCCGCCCCGATCTGCTCGCAAGCTTGATCACCTATTGGCAGCATCACCCTTCACTGTCCTATTTGTTTTCCGGGATGTTCATCGGACCGACAAGCCAGGCACCGCGCGTCGACGAGGCACGCCACGAAGGTCTCTACGAACTCGAAATCGCCATGCGCCAAGTGCCCGACCCTGGCCACGGCACAATCCAGCCATGGCTGGTCGACCGCCTGTTCCGCGACCTAATGGTCGACGTTACCGGCAACACGCACCGCGCCGAGATCTGCATCGACAAGCTTTATTCGCCCGATGGTCCAACGGGCCGACTCGGCCTGATCGAATTCCGGTCATTCGAAATGCCGCCGCACGCGCGCATGAGCCTCGCCCAGCAACTCCTGCTGCGCGCGTTGATCTCACGGTTCTGGGACAAGCCCTATCGGGGACGGCTGGCGCGTTGGGGCACTGATCTGCATGACCGCTTCATGCTCCCGCACTTCATTTGGCAGGACTTTACGAGCGTCCTCAGCGAACTCGGTGACGCAGGCTTCGCCTTCGATCCGGCCTGGTTCGCACCGCACTGGGAATTCCGCTTCCCTCTGTTCGGCAGCGTTACGTTTGATGGCATCACGGTTGAACTGCGACAAGCGCTCGAGCCGTGGCATGTCTTAGGCGAGCAGGGCGTCGCCGGCGGCACGGCTCGCTACGTAGACTCCTCGCTGGAACGCCTCCAGGTCCGCGCAACCGGCCTTCTGTCGGAACGCCACGTCGTGACCTGCAACGGCCATCGCGTGCCCTTGGCCGAGACCGGCACCAAGGGTGAAGGAGTAGCTGGCGTGCGTTATCGCGCCTGGCAGCCGCCGACGTGCCTGCATCCGACGATTCCAATCCACACACCCCTGGTCTTCGACATCCTCGACACCTGGAGCGGCCGCGCGCTTGGCGGTTGCCGCTATCACGTCTCCCATCCAGGCGGGAAATTCTTCGACTCGATGCCTGTAAACTCATATGAGGCCGAAGGCCGCCGGCACGCCCGTTTCGAGAGCGTAGGCCATTCACCGGGTCAGGTTGCAACGCCACCGCGTATTGCAAACCCTGACTATCCGGCGACCTTGGATCTACGGTTGTTGAGTTAGAAATGTTGTGATCGTTTCAGACTGACGCTGCCTCAGACAGCCTGAAGTGTGAATCACACCCATTTTCGGATGTGATTACAGCCTAACCACCAGACGCCTGGCCGTTTCCGGTTTGCATCAGAGCGCAACTTATTGAGCATACGACGAGGAGCACTACGGGGCTTCCGGCGCGAATTGCTGTATGGAGAATTCGCCACCATGGCGACTTGGTTGCAAAACTGGATCAGCGGGCGCCACAAAGCCCCACTTGCGGAACCGGACAGCGAAATGAATTCCTCGACATCCGCAACCACGACGCCAGCACCCGAGTTGGGCAATAGTGGCCAAGTTTATCAACCGCACCCGGGCATTTTTGACGAAATGCTAGCTGCCGATGGGTCTGTTCGCAACGGGTGGGGCCCGCTGGCAAGTTGGTTTACCAATACCGATCCGGCTAGCCAGCTTTCATGCGCCCAAAAAATCGAGCGCCTCGTATTCGAGAACTTCTCCGACCCCCAGCGCGGCCGTCAGCTTTGGCACCTCGATCTGATCCCGCTGGTGCTCGATCGCCCGGAATGGTCGCGGATCGCCGCAGCTGCCTCCCAACGTGCCAGGCTGTATAATGCCCTTCTGGCCGATCTTTACGGCGAGCAGTCGGTATTCTCGAAAGGCATTCTCCCGCCGACGCTAGTCATGAGCGATATGAGCTATCTGCGCCCATTGCACGGTGTTTTGCCCGACGGCGGACACCTTACGTTTCTTGCGCTCGATTTTGCCCGCGACCCGCAGGGAAATTGGCGCATTATCGACACCCACACCGAAACCCCGGCCGGCCATGGATTTGCACTTGCCAACCGTATGGTCGTCGCAGAAGTCTTCGGCAGTCTTTTCCGCCAGACGCGGGCCACACGCATCGGCCAGTTCTATCAAGACCTCACCGACGATATTTTACGCCGCGCCAAAGGCGACAACCCGACCATCGCCGTTCTCGCGCCGGGCCCCACGGATGCGGCATTCGTCGGTCACTCTTACATGGCCCGCTACATGGGCCAGATGCGCGTGGAAGGCAGCGACCTGCGTGTCGTCGGCAATCGCGTCTACCTGAAGACGGTCGACGGCTTGAAAAAGATCGATCTTCTCGTGCGCGCCATCGAAGGCCACCGGGCCGATCCGCTCGAACTTTCTCCAGACGGCTTTGACGGCCCGGTCGGGCTGGTCGAAGCCTGCCGGCAGAATTCCAGCCTCATGATCAACGCCCTTGGAACTGCGGTAGTCGAAAACCGCGGGTTGTCCGGTTACCTCCCGGCCCTGTCCCGCCACTTCCTGGGCGAAGACATCGCACTCAACGACAGCCCCAGAATTTGGCTCGGCGAACGCTTCGCCCGCGAACAAGTACTGGCCTCGCTTGGCGAATACATCATCCACGACGCCCAGGAAGGAACGGGCTCACCCGGCCAGGCAGCTCAGGGACGAAGCGTCTTGAACCTTTCGCCTGAAGCCAGAACGCGTCTTGAAGACGATATCCGCTTCAACGGTCAGAAGCTGGTGGCCGAGTGCCCCGTCGGATTTTCAACGGCCCCCGCGTGGACACCCGATGGCCTGCGCCCCGAACCCTACGCGCTCCGTGTCTTCGTAGCCTCCATCGACGGCGAATTCCAGGTCATGCCGGGCGGCCTTGCGCTGACCGTGGATTCTGGCGCGACAGTCGCACTAAGCTCCACCCAGGCACGGTCCCGTGACGTCTGGATCACGACCGACGACAGCCTGCAACCTACAGTCAGCCTGATCAAGATTGCCGCTCAGCATTCGACGACAGTGCAGCGCCACGCCATACAATTGCAAAGCCGCGTTGCCGATAACCTGTTCTGGCTCGGCCGCTATTGCGAGCGAGCCGACGGCATTCTGCGCATCGTGCGCCAGACCCTGCAGCGCTCGACGGCTGATCTCCTCGCCATGCCATCGAGCTACCGGCCCTTCGCTGCCCTGCGCCGCCTCGTTGAGCAGGACGAGGTCGAGGGCTTCGACTTTGCTACCGCCGCCGCACAGTCGGATTCTTCGGCGATCTGGCTGAACGAAATCTGCTCAAACAAAGCCCGGTCTCTCGGCTTGCCGGTAACGTTCAAGAATATCCAGAACATCGCTGTGCAGTGCCGGGATCGACTGTCGGAAGATAGCTGGCGCATCCTGACAAGCCTGGATTCTGAACCTCTGTCTTGCCTCATGCCGGCAAAAGATGCGCCGACGCAGCTTCATCCCATCGACACACTGCTCCCGTCGAACGCCCTCGATATTATCGAGTCCGCGGATGCACTGATCGAACGACTCGCTGCCTTTGCGGGCATGTCGCATGAAAACATGACCCGCAACACGGGCTGGCTGTTCATGGATCTTGGCCGCCGGATCGAACGCGCAAAACAGCTCAGCGAACTGCTGCTTGCACTCCTCGATAAGGTCGAAGACGAAGATACAGAAAACGACGACCTGTTATTTGTCCTGCAGACAGCCGACAGTTACATCACGTTCCGCTCGCGCTATCGCTTCGCACCCGAGGCTTCCCTCGTTTTGGACCTGTTGGTTATCGACGAAACAAACCCTCGCAGCCTCGCCTATCAACTCTCCATGATTTCCGAGCACATCGCACAGCTGCCGAAATCCGCAGACGATGCGGTCCGCGCTCCTGATCAGCGTCTCGCGCTCGAAATCCTCACCAAGGTGCGCTTGGCCGATGCCGGCGAGCTGGCCGAGGTAGACGCGAAAGACAATAGAACCAACCTTCGCGCGCTGCTGGAAACGATAATCGCTGAACTCCCGCACCTGACGGAACTGGTCTCGCGACAGTACTTCTCGCTGGCCGATGAACAGCCACAGCGCCTGCATCCGCAATCGGAGAACTAGCGTCATGCCGCGCTATCAGGTGTCGCACAAGACAACATACGGCTACGCCTCGCCGGTCATCCAATCGCACCATCTGCTGCACCTTGGGCCGCGATCCGTGCCCCATCAGGTCGTGCATCGCCATGCCATCATCATCGAACCTGCGCCTGCCGCAAAGAGTGAACGAACCGACTACTTCGGCAACCCGGCGACGTTGATTTCAATGGAGGATGAGCATCACGAATTGACCGTCCGTGCAGTCAGCGAAATCGAAGTCAACCCGGTCGCAAAACCGGATTTCAACGCTACGCCAGTTTGGGAGAATATCGCATCGGGCAAAGCCGCTCCCATGGCAGCCGAAGTTGGGCAATTTACCTGCGCCTCACGGCACGCTCGCCCCTCCCGTCACCTCTACGAGTTTGCAAAGCCGTCCTTTCCGCAAGGAACGCCGGTCATGGAAGGCGTCCGCCGCCTGACCGAGCGTATTTTCAATGAGTTCAAATTCGACAACTCGGCGACAGACATTTCGACGCCCGTCGAAAAGGTCCTCAAGCAAAAGTCCGGAGTCTGTCAGGACTTCGCCCATCTTCAGATCGCAGCACTCAGATCGCTGGGCCTACCTGCCCGCTATGTCAGCGGTTACATCCTCACTCATCCGCCGCCGGGACAGGTGAAACTGGAAGGGACCGATGCGTCTCACGCCTGGATTTCGGCCTGGTCGCCTGATACGGGCTGGGTTGATTTCGACCCGACGAATAATCTGGTGAATTCGCCGGAGCATGTCACCATCGCCTACGGCCGAGACTTCGAGGACGTGAGCCCGATTGGTGGCGTATTACTGGGAGGCGGCAAGCACTCGGTTTCCGTAGCCGTCGACATGCGCCCGTTGGACAAATAATCCCGGGGCTTTCACCGGCTCGAAATCCAAAACGGGAATTGCTAACCGTTTGCCGCTGTTGGGCCCGGACTGGGAGTGTTTTCAGAGCGGGTAACGCTTCCGCCCTTGCCAACTCCAGTTTTGTGAGCATTGGCACCCCATAGATACCAGCCCGCCAATCCCTCGACACGCCCCAGGATCGTGCACGCCTCCAATACCAACGAGGAGGCAGGCTTCGGTGAACGCGCGGCATGATACAGGGGCCCAACCAGCCCGCGCCCAATCACCCACAACGGCAGCTTGTGCTTCGCAAGAACCGCCCCCGTGCCCCGTCCATACGAACGGTTGCGCCGGCACTGTCCAGCGCTCAGTTCCTGGGTCGGCGCATGAAAATGATGGATATGAATATCTGGCCGATAGCTGATCTGCAAGCCATCAGCGAGGAGTCGCATAACCAGATCGGTCTCTTCCCCGCAACCAAACCAGCGGCCCGTCCCGAACGTTTCGTTAAAGCCGCCAAGGTCGCGGACGGCCCCAGTGCGGAAGAACAAAACAAACGAAGTCGCATCACCGCCCTTGAACCGCCGCCACGCCTCCAGCGACACGTCCTCGGCGGGCCGGGCTGCCTCGGGATCGAGTTCCACCCACCTGCCGATTACACCGTCAAGACCGCGCCCATCGGTGAAGCTCTCGCGCACGCGCTCCAGCACCGGCAACTCATACCAACAGTCGTCATCGGGAAAAGCGACGAACTCTCCGCGCGCTTGGGATAGTCCCAGGTTGCGTGCCGCCGACAGGTTCGGCTGCTCCTGTCGCAGATGCCGAACGGAAATTCCCGCCTCGCGCAACGGTTCAAGCAGTGGGATGATGCGGTCATCCTTGTTCTGGTCAACAACGATAAGTTCGAAATCGCGATTGATCTGGGACAACAGCGAATCCAGCATCGGCTCAAGCTCGGCGCTACGGTTATAGGTCGCCAGAACCAGCGAAATCAGCCCCGTCTCCAGCCGCACGTTTTCATCCGCCGCGCCGCTTTGACCTACCGGCGTCAAATCCGCATCGTTGTCGTTCATCGCCATATCACCGCTCCGGTACTTCGGCCTGTCACATTCTTCTAGCGCTCAAGCCCGTAGGCTGGAGCCGTCCTCGAACTTCAGCCAGATCGTATCGTCGGCCAGAACCGCTGCCTGCTCCAGCCGCTTCCCCCTAAGACCATTCCTCACTTCCGTGATAGCGGTCGCAATCTCAGGGAACCGCGCGGGGTCCCCCATCGTGCCGAGCGTCGAATGCTTGTAAAGGTAGACGCCACTATAACCCAGTGCCGCCGGAATGAGGCACCACCGCTTCATGATGCGAACCTTCTCATCCATCGGCGGAGTGGTCTCGGTGAACTTGCCTGGATCCCACGCTCCCGTTTCCGTCACATAGCGCCGCATGGTCTCCGGGTATCCCGACTTCGCAAACAGCTTGTCATAGTTGCGAAGTTCGTTGATGAGTGAGTTCGGATCGAGACGGTAGGTGTAGAGATGCACTGACAGTGCATCGACATGATCACGGCCTTTGCCGCCCGCGCCATCAGGAGCATCCCCGAACCGCAAAACGGAATTGTCAGGGCCGTCATCGCCATCGGCTGCCTGCCAGGCCCATGCGCCCGCCATCAGTTTCGTCTTTGCGGGAAGAACGCCTCGCACCACGCGGGCCATCTCCGCAAGATCGCCCGCCGTGCCCGTAAACCAACCGGCATCCCCCAGATCCGGCGTCCAGCGGTCCTTGAGGGGATCGGTCCCCGGCCCGAAATTCGGCTCGTTCCAAATCTCGAGAAAATCGATCCGGTCAGGATAACGCGCCAACAATTCGGACACGAAGTTCGCAGCCGTTTGCGGATCACGCGGAGGCGAACCGCCGCCAGGTCGATCGGGGAACGTGAACGGCTCGCCGGGATACTTCTGGTAAAACGCCGGACACCCGAACAGCACCCAGATCAGCGTCTTTCCGACATGCGTTTCAAACCACTTGTCCGTCAGTCGCCAATCGAATTTACCGGGCGCAACTTCGATATCCGCCCATTGCGTCGCCGGTTGATCGTGACCGTTATCGACATCGTGCGAACGGATCGCATCGTAAGGGTAGGTCGGTGGCGGAGCCTGATTTGAAACGCCGTGATCGGAATGCAGCCCCATGAAATCGAGTGGAATTTCAAAGGGCGTTCCGCCTGGTTTCTTCAACCAGTCCTTTACCCGCTCAGGCGCAGCGTCCGCAGCTCCGGGCTGGTTTGCAAGAACAGACAAGATACCCGCACCGCCGAGTCCAGCCAGACCCAGCCCTGCAAGCACAGTCCGCCGCGAAGCCTGCGCCGCCCCGCCCACTGCTTTTGCCCCTCTGCTGCCAGAACGAGGGGCCTTTCCGCCAATTGCTTTTGGAGGCGTCGAACCGTTCGTTGTCATGGTTTGCTCTTTTGCGGTTTGGTAGAAGCGGGAAGCCCTGCGGTTTTCAGCGGCACCACGCGGCGGCCTGCCGACGCGGCCGCCATGCCCGCTGTCCGCAACCAGTAGATCGGGCGATGTCGTGTAACCGGGTCGCCCAGCAACGCCCACGCCCCGGCAAAATCGCCGGCGTGAAGCCGCGCCCTGGCAATCGTCATCCAATAGGTCGCAACCGCCCTTTGCGCTCCAGGCAGTTGTCTTTTGGGAAATCGTCCCGACTTCGTTCGCGCCTTCAGCCGCTCGAATGCAGGAACCGGAGACAGCTCGGTTCCACCATGCATCAGGCTGTCTGGAATGCCGACCGCATAGATCGACGATACGCGCGGCGACCAGGCAACGATCCCCGCCTCGGCAATCCTGAAAAACAAGTCGAGGTCTTCGCCGTGCTGCTCGCCCACCTTGAACGGTTGATCAAAACCATCGAGCACACTCCGGCGCACGCAGACCGATGAGGTGAAAAAGAAGCTTCCCTGCCACCACCGGTCAAAAAAGTCCGGCACAACCTCGCGTGAAACGGGCTCGCCTTCCACACCGGCTACATGATCTCGCGCAACGGCCGCGGTATCGAAATCTCCGGCAACTTCGGCAAAGTTCGTCGCGATCAGTTCGGCATCGGGCCGCAGCCGCGCGAGCTCAATGAGTTCTTCGGTAAACCAAGGCAGGTAGACATCATCGGCATCCAGGAACGCAACCCATTCGCCGCTTGCTTCCGCAATCCCCCGATTGCGTGCAGCCGACACACCTGCGTTTTCCTGCCTGAACAGTGTGATCGGCGGCATCGCGAAAGATTGCCCGTTCACAGCCCTCTGCGTCTCGGCAAAAGCTGCAACCTTGTCTGCGCCATCATCGCGCGAACCGTCATCGACAACGATGATTTCGCGCGGCCGGCACGTCTGCGCAGCGACCGAGCGTAAGGCTCGTTCGATGTAGGCGCCCTTATTGTAGAGCGGGATGATTACACTGCAGTCGAACACCATGGCGACGCGATCAGTTGCCTTCGGTTTGCGATTTCAGCACGCGGACACTCAAGGTCTGCGCATGTCATCGGCGTGGTCACACACCATGGAATGATGATTTCATCAAATCCGAACCAGCCCCTAGTCCGCCAACGAAGATGGTTAAGCGCCAAACCCGCTGCGGCAAACGCGATACTCATGCCCCAAGGCCTTGCCCGCATTGACCAAACTTTGTATCGACCCCTTCCGCACTGCAAACAAGGGCGCAAAATGTCAGCTGGCAAATGCATTCGCGCGGTTCAGGCTTCGCCTTAAGGTGGCCACGGTTCTACTGGCTCTGCGAAAGCCGCACTATTGGCCACAACGAAGCCAAGGCCACGGCCTTTCAGACGCACGACGAGTACGGCACCGCGGTGACGGACAGGCCGTGTTCACCGATCAACGTTCACTCGCCCCGAAGGGGTTACTACTTTGGCGCGCATGCACCCGCACATAGACTGGTTTTCGGCCCGCGCCACACAGATCATCGTGGCGCTGATTGTGCTAGCGCCCGCCGTTGACGTCATGCTGGGCGGGCGCATCCTGCAGGGCGAGGACATTTCAACGACAGTGCAAGGCGCAGCCCCTCTCCCGGTCATGACGCTTGCCACCATGATCGTCATGCTGCTTTGCCTGCTCATCATAGCGCGCGCACTGACACGCCGGACGCCCAGCGCCCCCGGCTTCGGCGTCATGGCAGCCTTTACTGTATTTTTCGTGACAAACACGTTGTTGTGCGTGCCCTTTGCCGACAACCCGTGGATCACGCGCTCGCACATCTATCCGATGGTCCTGTTTCTTGCGATCTACATGGGCCGCGAGGACGGTACCGAGGTCGTCATCGATGCAACCAAGTGGAGCTTGTTCGCCATGATGGCGGCCTCGCTGGCCTGCATGGTTCTGCTGCCTGAGGTCACACGCCGCGTATACGCCGCCGAAGTCCGTCTGCCTTTCATCGATTTCCGCTTATGGGGCCTGGGCGCGCATGCCAACGCTATCGGCCCGCTTGCGCTCCTGTCGATCCTGGTCACACTCAACCGGCCCTTTCGCCGACGCTGGCTGACACGGATATCACTGGCCTGCGCCGGCCTCGTTCTCCTGCTGGCACAGTCCCAAACCGCTTGGCTGATCGGGCTGATCGTTATTCCATGCTATCTCGCCTATCAGAACCCGGCAAAGCGCGAACGCATGGCAGCGTTCTGCAAGAACCCAGCCATTTATCTTCCGCTTGGGTTGGCTCTAATCGCGTTTTCCGCCGCCTATTCGTTCTCGGCCATGTTCGATGCGCCCGCAAACGTATCGACCTCGGCCGGCGGCGCCGCGATGTTGACGGGACGCCTCAATGCCTGGGAGGTGGCAATCGATACGTTCGAGCAGCACCCGCTGTTCGGCTACGGCCTGACCGCCTGGAACGATGAGTTTCGTGCCAACGTCTACCTGCCCTGGGCCACACACGCTCACAACCAGCTACTGCAATCGCTGAGCGTCGCAGGCATTTTTGGCGGCATCGGGTTAATCGTATACGTCATTGCACTTGTGCGCGGTGGTTTTCGTGTGGCCCGCGCCACCAAGGGGCTTTCGCTGGCCGTCTTGTTCCTGATCATGATCCGGACGTTGACCGAAGTTCCACTCGAAATCGGTGCGATCCTATTGGGCGACGTTGCGGTCCACCTGCTGCTGTTCCGGCTCGTTACAGCACCGCTTCCAAAGCCCGCCAGGGTCAGAAGGTCGGCAAAGCTCCAACCGGTTTCAGTGCCAGCTTGAGACAAGCAGATTGGGCCGATCAGGCCGGTGCCGGCCTCACGCCTTCAACAGAAGATCGAAAGCGCTACGCAAAGTTCCCTGCGGAAGACGGTCACCAACCTTGGCAAGCAGGCGTTGCAAATCAGGCGGTAAATCCCCCCGCACCAGCCGCAGACCGGCGATCATCGCAATCGCACAAGTGGCTATGACCGCGATCAGCTTCACATGCGGGCCCGCGGCGAATATCGCAAGCCCACGGTCCGTTGCAAACGCCGCCACCGCGACGAGCCCGCTGACGATGACGCCGGGCCGGAACAATGGCAGTAGCGCGCTGGCTGGCAGTTCGACTGCCAGCAGCGTGGCGTAGATGAGGATGCCCGCACGCAGAACAAACATCGCGAACACGACCCAACTCACTAGCGCCAGCGAGCCCAATTGGGCCACGGCAACGCAGCTCAGTGCCCACACAATCGCCAGCGGCAATTGCAGCTGGAACTCTCGGCGCGGATATCCAGCCGTCCATAGCACCGGCGTCGACATCCCCATCAACAGCATCGCCGGAACCGCCAGCGCCAGCGGCCCGAGCACCACTTCACCGCCGGCCCATTTGGTGCCGTAGAGCGCGAGGATGAACGTTTCCGCGACGATCGAAATGGCAACGAAGACCGGCATGGCAAACAGGCAGATCGCGCTGAACATTGCGCGCAAGCCATTGCGAAGCTGCTCATGATTGCCCTGAACCTGTGCGCTTGCCGCATAAAACACCGGCTGCAATGTCGCCAGTGCGGCCTGGGCTGGCGTGTTGATCAGGTTATGCACGGTGGCATAAAGACCCGCCGAGGTAACACCAAGGTAAGCTGACACAATCGCTCTGTCCAAGCTGCTCATCACCCAGTTGACGAGGTTCGTGCCGAACACCGTTGCGCCGAACCCGGTGATCCCGCGCGCATCCGGATGCACCAAAAGCGGCCGGACGGAGTGGCGCATTTTCCAATAACAGATGGCTGAAATAATCACCGCCTGCATGAGGAACGCCGTGATCAGCGCGTAGACCTCGAAGCCGGCGATCGCCATCGGTATGCCGATGCCCACGAACGAAACGGCATAGGCGGCCACTCCGGCGATATTGATGGTCTTGAAGTCCATCTCCCGCCGCAGCAGCGCTGTCGACGTCGCCCCCGCCGACGTGATGATGGCCGCCACCGAAAGCCAACGCACGACATCGCTCATACGCTCATCGCCAAAGCCCTGGGCAATCCACGGCGCGCCGAGATAAAGCGAGACCGAAACGGCCACGGCGAGCATCATCTGCCATGTGAAAATGAACCGGACGTCGTCTTCGCCCACCGATTTTCTTTGAACCAAGCCGTAGGCAAGACCTGCATCCGCGATGAGGTTTGTGAAAAAGACCACGACAAGCCCCGTCGCAAACAGTCCGAACTGTTCCGGCCCGAGCAGGCGCGCCAGCACGATCTGCGAAACAACCTGAATCGCAATACGCGCCCCTGTTCCTCCCGCGCCCCATAAAAAGGCGCTGATGCTGCGGTGACCCAAGTCGTCGGTGATGGCCTTAAACCTTGTATCGTCGGTAGTTGAGGATCAGCATTCGGGGCAGTTCTCCAACCGGTGTTCCTGGCCTGATGCAGAGCAGCCGAGCGCTCACGGTATAAGCCGTTGCTCCTGCAAAAAACTTCCCGCCAAAGACAACTTTTCCCGGAGGAATAGCCAGAACAAATTTCCCGGTCGGGCGATCAGCGCGGCCCACCTGAGAGATAGGTCCCACAGCTATCGAATTGACACGGGTTTCTGACACGAAGTGCCTCTCAGCAAACGTGTTTTCTCAGGTCTTGGTATCTTGCTGTCCGAAAAATCGTCGTTCGGTCGAATTCCAGCCGAGGCACTTTCGGAGTAACCCATTTGGAGAACCGATCGCTCGACAACGGCTCAACCGGCGTACACCGTCAATCTTGCTCGACGATCGGTGATGTTTGGGTAAAAACATTAACCGGCGCCGACCAGGAACAGTGGACGATACGCCATACCCAGGTCGAAAAATTGCTGACATTGTGCAGCGCATGAGCGGAAATAAACACCAAATGAGAGCTGCAATCGTAACCGGGAACGTGGCGCCATACGCGAACCGGCTCTATGAAACATGCGCGCGCGAGCACGATATCGATCTCGAGGTTTTCGAGTGCGCTAGCAATGAACCGGCCCGAAAATGGGTTCGCGCCGACGTGGAAAGCTACAGGCGAACCACGCTTTCCGGTCTCAGGATTCACAAGTCCGACATCCAGAACATCTACTTCAATCCGTCTGTCATTCCCGCGCTGTGGCGCTCCCGCCCGGACGCAATCATCATCTCGGGCTTCTCGCCGACTATGATCATGGCAGGGCTGTATGCCATCGCCACTCGCACACCGCTTGGCCTCGACATCGACGGCTCGCTCGAACTCGATCCTGGCCAGACGTCATTCGTCCACGGCGCCGTGCGCCGCTTCCTTGCAAAAAGATCATCGTTTGCAACGTGTTCAAGCGATGCCACACGCAAAATGAAAGAGCATTGGGGGCTGCGGCCCGGCTCATCTTCAATGGTTCCCCACATGGGGAGTTGGGACGCCCCGTCCCACAACCCTGATTTCGATGCTCGGCCCTATGACTTGTTGTTTTGCGGCACTTTGAACGAACGCAAAAACCCGGATTTCTTTGCAAAAGTCGTTGAAGCGCTGGCGCGCAAAGGCCGGTTGCCAACGGTTCGCATCATCGGCAATGGACCGCTGCGCGAAGCATTCATTGCCCGCCTCAAGGCCGCCGGCGTCTCACCCCAGATGGACGGCTATCTCCAGTCAAATGACGTGATAAAGGCTTATCAGTCCGCCAAAATTGTATTGTTCCCAACGCTCGCCGACACATGGGGCCTGGTGGCCAACGAAGCGTTAATGTGCGGCACTCCCATCATCGCCTCGCCCCACGCGGTCTCCTCGCCCGAACTGGTCGCGCGCTATGAAACCGGCCTCGTCCTTCCGCTCGACACCGATATCTGGGCTTCGAAAGTCGAAGCCATTCTGGATTCGCGCGAATTTTGGACATCGTTCATGATGCGTCGGGCAGAAGCAATGGCATGGCATAGCGTGTCGAACGCGGCAGCCGGTCTCGCCTACGCCATTCGCTCATCGAGCGGGCCAACAGGACAGCACCAAACCGTACTGCCCTCGAAAAACGAAGCGCGCTCCCCGGGTTAAAGACCGCGAACGGTTACATCCGACGTTCCAGCGCCTTGAACAACCGCGCGGAGGGGCTGCCGCATCGCTTCCGCGTAAAGCTCGTTTCCAATGCCCTGATGACAGCGCCCTGAAGTGACGTATACCCTTCAATTCAGCAAGGTACGTATTCGCTCCGGTCACAAATCGTTCGCAACCGGAGGCGTTTGCGCATAGTCGGAACCAGCCTTGGCGGGTTCCCGGACAATCCATGTTCTCGGGTGAAGGTTTTGCGTAATTCAAATCCATTGAAGCAAGTCGACCATGAATAACGTCGTCAAATCGGCCGTGCGCTCGGTCGTCAGATCGTTCAACCCAGCGATCGGAAGGGTCGACCCGCGCGTGCAACCGCTGTCATCGGTATTCGGTCGCGAGCGCGGAAAATCCATCGACATCCACTACATCGAGCAATTCATCGACCGGCACGCCCGCGATATCAAAGGCTGCGGACTGGAAGTCGCCGAAACGCTCTACCTTGATCGTCATCGCAAGAACCTGACAAAGGTCGACGTTCTGCATGTCGATCCTGGCGCGCCCGGCGCAACCATAATTGGCGACCTGACGCAGCCGGAGACCTTGCCCGAAGCCCAGTTTGACTGCTTTATTTGCACGCAGACCTTCCACGTCCTGCCAGACCCATCGGCCGCCATTGCCGCTTGCGCCAAACTCTTGAAGCCAGGCGGCGTCTTGCTGGCGTCCCTGCCGGGCATCTCCCAGATCAGCCGCTTCGATATGGACCGCTGGGGCGATTACTGGCGCTTCACGACCAAGTCGGTCGAGATGCTGGCGAACCGGTCGTTCCCGGAAGCAAACATTCAGGTTGAGGCGTTCGGCAATGTGTTTGCGGCAAAGTCCGTGCTGGACGGTTTGGCGATCGAAGACCTGACCGAACCACATCTGCTCGACTTCAATGATCCCGACTACCAGGTCGTGATCGGTCTGCGCGCTCAAAAATTCGCCTGAAGTCGACCGGTCCGGCAATTCGCTTGGAACCCACGCGGCAACCTTGCTCAATGATCAAGATCAGCCAGGCGCGCGACGAGCACTGCCCCGGCAAAACCGCCCTTTACCCAAATGGGTAAAGACACCCACCGCAAAAACACACGCAACTCAGTCGCACGCAACACACCTGCCGACGGGCATTTTGCACCGCAAAACGAGGCTTGCCGGGCGTAATAGTAAGCACACAAACCGTCCCCGCGGGCTCTAAAGCGAAGGCCGTTACCCGAAGGGTTTGCCCGCAAACCTTAAGGGTGAATTGATTGCTCCATTTACCAATGATTTACCTTTTATCTTGAGGTCGAGATAAGAGGGACTGATGTCGTATCGTAGAAGTATTCTGGTAACCGGCGGTGCCGGCTTCGTAGGCTCGCACTTGTGCGATCGTCTCCTTGCACTCGGTCACGACGTGCTTTGCGTCGACAATTTTTTCACCGGCACGAAGAAGAACATTGAACATCTCGCCGGCCATCCGCGCTTCGAGTTCATGCGCCACGACGTGACGTTCCCGCTCTACGTGGAAGTCGATGAAATCTACAATCTGGCCTGCCCGGCATCGCCCATTCACTACCAGCACGACCCCGTGCAAACGACAAAGACGAGCGTACATGGCGCGATCAACATGCTGGGGCTTGCTAAACGGCTGAAGTGCCGCGTCTTCCAGGCATCAACATCGGAAGTCTACGGAGACCCAGCCGTCCATCCTCAGCCTGAAAGCTACTGGGGCAACGTCAACCCAGTCGGCACACGCTCATGCTACGATGAAGGCAAGCGCTGCGCAGAAACGCTGTTCTTCGATTATCACCGCCAGCATAAGCTCGATATCAAGGTTGCACGCATCTTCAACACCTACGGACCGCGCATGCATCCAAGCGACGGCCGCGTTGTTTCCAACTTCGTCGTCCAGGCCCTGCAGGGCGTGCCGATCACGATTTACGGCGACGGCAGCCAGACCCGCTCGTTCTGCTATGTCGATGACCTGGTCGATGGCTTCATCCGCTTGATGGACACGCCGAAGGGCGTGACCGGACCAATGAATCTCGGCAATCCTTGCGAGTTCACCATCAGAGAGCTGGCCGAGCTGGCAATCGAATTGACGGGTTCGCGCTCAAGCCTTGAATTCGCACCGCTGCCATCTGACGACCCAAAACAGCGACGTCCTGACATCTCCATGGCGCGCCGCGAACTGAGCTGGGAACCCAAAGTGGCACTCGTCGACGGCCTCAAGAAAACGATTAATTACTTCGACGATCTGCTCGCGAAGCCTGAGAAAAAGCAGGCTGCGGCCTGACAATGCCGCGGCCACTTGGCTGGATATCCAGCCAAGTGACGGGACACGCATTGCGCAGTGAAAAGCGATCCAAGCCAACCGGGAACACTATAAGGCCCGGCCAACGCAAGAACCAAAAAATGAAACAGGCGCGGCGAAGATATCGCCGCGCCTGAAGTCGTTTTTTGGGACATTCAATCTGCGATGCCGATCCGTTCATCACTGCCACGGTCAGCCAAAATCAGCCACATCGGAGCCGAAGGCGGAGGCACCGCTACTCAGCTTCCTCCGGCTCATTCAATACCGCGCGAAGACCGTTCTCGATCAGCCGGGGCAATTCGCGCAGCTCTTCCTCGATCCGATGGATGTGCTGCTCCCAATACAGATCCCGGTGATCGTACCGCGCGTTGAGCGCGTCAAGCCGCGTTCCGATCTGGTCGATGCGGGCGCGCACATGATCCATTGCCAGCTCCAACCGCTCAGTTCGGCTCGCACCGCCAAAACGTGGTGCATTGCTGTCGGATGCGCCGGCATTGCGGGCCGCTTCCAGTCGCGACAGCCGCTCCTCGAATTGCTTGATCTTGTTTTCAAGATTCATTGGCCCTCCCATCGAACCCACCGTTCGAAAACATTACTGCATAGGCCAGCATCATTTCGCCCCCTTCGCCATCACCACGGCAGGAACCGTCTGCAGGATAATAAAAAGATCCAGCCAGATCGACCTGTTGCGAATGTAGAATAAATCCGCAGCCTTCTGCTGAGCGAGATCGCCGTCGCTCCGCGAGGAAACCTGCCAAACGCCGGTCAGCCCAGGCGTGACGCTAGCGCGCTGTTCCTGAAAAGCTTCATCGAAACGCTCGACGTGATAGGCCGGAAACGGCCTCGGGCCGACAAGGCTGATATCGCCCGTCAGCACATTCCAGAGTTGCGGCAACTCATCCAGACTGCTCTTGCGGATGAACTGCCCGATGTAGGGTAGGACGCGGGGATCATTGTCGAGCTTGAAATAGGCCTCCCATTGCGCCCGCGCCACCGGATCGCCTTGCAGATGGTTATCCAGGCGCCGCTCAGCATCCGAATACATGGATCGGATCTTCAGAATCTCGATTGGTCGTCCGTCTTTGCCCACGCGCCGTTGCGAATAAAACGCCCGGCCGGGATCGACAGCCTTGACAGCAAGCGCAACGATTCCGATCACCATCAGCGCCGGCAATGCTGCCACGCTTACAACGGCCACATCCAACCCACGCTTCACGAGCGGCAAGCGGTCGTGTCTCTCGGCACGATGCACCTCAAGGCCGACGCCGGAACCAACAGGTTTAGTATCAGCCCAGATCCCCTGTTTGACCACGTCTCCACCGAATGCGATCAATCGGTTCGCCTGAACGGCACCAGGATTGAGACGTTCGAACGCCGCAAGGCCCCTTTCCGATACGGCAATGACCACATCGAACTGAACCGGAGTCGCACCAACGCTTGATACTGTCGGAAGGCCGTAGTCATCTACACCATCGGACGCGGTTGCACCGCTGGCTACCGGATCGAACAGCGCGACAGGCTTTATGCTCCCGAACGGCGCGGCCGCGAGGTCGCGGACCAGGTCCATGACCTTCTCGTCTTTGCCGATAATCAGGGCGCGCGCATGCCACAGCCCCCGGCGTTCCAGCCACACACGGGCAAGGAATTCTGCGTAGAAACCCAGCGCGACAAGAAAAGGAAACAAGATGGCGCTGCGCATGAGTGCCGACGGCAGCGCGCCTGCGTGCAACGCAAAATCAATTGCGCAAATAATAGCAGCTGAAACGATCCGCAGCCGCAATCGCCCAACGAGATCAGGCAGCGTCACGGAATATAGACCAGCCATCCAATTGACGGCGACAACGCACAATGCGCCCA
>CAYGRH010000020.1:0-19587 GCA_964352165.1 uncultured Hyphomicrobiaceae bacterium
TTCGGTATTCATTCTTCCGCTGGCTTATCTCTACCTCGTGACATCGCCCAAGCTGATGGTCGCCCTTGCCGACTTCCTGAAGTCGGACGTCTACACCGTCGAAAGCTTCGAGCAGAAGCAGGTCGCGGTTGCAAACGACCGGACCAGATTGCGCGAAATCCGCGGTACGATCCAAGATGCCCGCAAAACTCTGCGCAATGCTGGCGATGACGTCGTCGCCATGTCGAATGCGCGCTCGACCATCGCCGAAAAGCAGGCCCAGTTAAAAAAGCTTCGCCAGGACCTGCGCGAAAAGCACCCCGAGTTGACGCAAATTCAGCGCGTGTCGCGCTTCAACCGCCTGTTCCTCCAACGTGACGGAAAGCCTTGTACAGACGGCAAGCTGTGCGATGGCGGACGTTCGATTTCGCTGAACTCCCGGCTTCTGCTGCATCTCGTCACCGACGAGGTCGCAAGCTGGGTTCTCGACGAGGATGTGCGGCAAGGCACCTTTGGACGAATTATCAGTTTTATCATTCCCGTCTTGCTGGTGCCCATCGTATTTGGCCTGATCGCCGTCGCGATGGTCATGGTCGTGCAGTTCCTTGCAGGTTACATCAGCGCTGTAGCGAGCCGCTATCTCGACCGCCTCACCTGGGCGGAAATTCAAAGATCCGCACTCGGCAACGATACGGAAACCGAAGTCGCAGTCGCAGCCGGCTCCCAACCGTTCTGGATCACGACGCCTCACCCGTTTCTGCCCGAAGGGATCGCCAACGCGATCACCGCCCGCTCGAATGAAGCCACCACGCAATCGCTCGAAAAGTTCCGCAACGCGATCAGCGAGCTTGCCTTCTCCGATGGCGGACAAGACAAATCGAACGCCGTGTTGAACTACCTGACCTGGAAGGAATTGGTGCACACTTCGTATTTCGAAGTCCCCCAGTTCCACAAGCTGGTTGCCGCCGCGATTAGCCAGGATGAAGGTTTCAGGCCAACACCAAACTTCACAAATGATCCGGAAAAAGCCGAGATCCTCGGCTGGCTCAACACTGTCCCTTCGGCTGTGGCACGCGAGAAGGAAGAAGCCGCACAATAGCGGGCGGGCATATTAGGCTTGACGACCCCTGACCATCACTTTCGACAAGAAGGCGATGTCACTTGAGATGGCCGGGAGCCCAGCCGCAGCAAACATCCCATCGAGGTCGTCGATGGCGTAATGGCGGTAGTACGGCTCGTGAAAGCGGACGGGAAAAGCCTCTATAAATCCATCCCAGCCGGGCCGGTCTCCCATTTGCAGGCTATCGATGAACACGAAGATGCCACCTGGTTTCAAAACACGCGCAATCTCGCCTGCAACCCTGCGGCGCACCTCCGGCGGCAACTCGTGAAAGAGATACACGCTTGTGACGATGTCCTGGCTGGCATCTTCAAGTGGGATGTCTTCGCCATTGCCCGCAATAAACCGGGCCGCACGCAGCCGCCGGAACCGCGCTTCTGCCTCGGCGAGATAACTGCGCGATAAATCAAGCCCGGTCAGCCGCATGGCCGGAAACGTCAGCCGGATATCGCGCAGGTGGAGCCCCGTGCCGCACGCCACATCCAACAGCGCCACGCGCCGCTGATCCCGGCCCTTCATGTATTCCGCAATCGCCCTGAGGCCCGCCCTGCGCATCAAAGAGGCCGAGCCGGAAAACAACGTCTCGACTTGAAGGTCGTAAAGCTTGGCGGAGTCTTCCGAGAGATATCCGCCCGTCTGGAAATGAAAGTCCTGCGCAAAATATTCCGGCAGGCCCTCGGCTTCGGCCATCTGCTTGGCCGTCGTCGCATCCCGGCTCGCACGCCGTTCGATGGTGTCGGGAAAATCCGCAAACATCGCGCGCAACCGCCGGAGATAGGCCACGGGCGAAAGCCCATCACCACCCAGCATCGGGTAAAGACCATCGCGAACGGCCTCGGCATCCCGGCGCATTAATTTGCGCAGTTCGCCGATCACCTCATTGCGGTCCGGCACCGGCGCGCTCGGGGTAAATGTTGACGAAGCACCGGATCGGCGCACCTGCCGGTTCATCAACCAGTTCAACCCGGTGTACCAGGACAGCCGCAGAGAATTGCCTGCTAGCTGTGCGGCCATGCCAATCTGGTCGGCCATCGCGAACTCTCCAAACTACCCATGACACTCGAGCAATCCATAGTGCTCCGTTACGCTCGCCCTTGGCAAGCAGACCATAATCGCGCGCCAGCTTAACGTGCCCTGGAACAGGCGAAACTCCCGCGCATCAAACCACCAATCAAGCTATCGCTTGAACACGGCGACTGCTTCGACATGCGACGAGTACACGAATTGGTCGATTGGTTTGACAACTTCCATCCGGTAACCACCATCGATCAGAATTCGCGCATCGCGCGCCAGCGTCGCCGGATTGCACGACACTGCAACAACTACGGGCACCTTGGATTTTCCCAGCGCTTCAGCCTGCTCTTTTGCACCTGCCCGCGGCGGGTCGAATACCACGAGATCAAACGGTTCAAGCTCCTTGCGCGATAGCGGCTCGCGCAACAAATCGCGCACCTTCGTCGTGATCAACTTGGTGCCCTGGGTGGTGCGGTCGGCTGCCTGCAGCGTCTCTATTGAAGTCGCATCGCCGTCGATAGCCGTAACCTGGACCCACTCGGCCAGCGGAAATGTAAAGGCGCCCAGACCGCAAAAAAGGTCTGCTGCCCGCTTTGCCTTTTTCGGCAGACTGTCCTTGACGAGTCCCACCATCATGCCCTCCGCCTGCGAAGAAGCCTGGAGGAACGCACCCGGCGGCGGCGACACCTGGGCCAAGCCGAACTTCACATACGGCAGACCGTCGGAGTAAACTGGATCACCCGCAATCGTCAGCCGGATGACCCCGAGGCGGCCTGCTGCTTCCGCCAGCCACCGGCGCAAGTTTGCAGACGGGTCAGAAGTGACATCGGAAAAGTCGACCGCCACACCGTTGTCGGCAGCCAGCAGCACGATGCGCGCTTCCTTCTTTACGATCAACAACGGTTCAATGAGCCGCCGCAAACCAGCAAACAGGTTGGCAAGCTCAGGCCGCATCACGGGGCATTCCGACAGGTCCACGATCGTCGCTTCACCTGCAGCATGGAAGCCCAAGAGCACCCCATCGCGCACCAGATGCGCGGCCAGCACCACCCGCCGGCGCGCGTGTTCGCCGACCGTCTTAACCGGTGCGACATCGGCCGCAATGCCG
Source organism: uncultured Hyphomicrobiaceae bacterium (assembly GCA_964352165.1). Taxonomy (GTDB): domain Bacteria; phylum Pseudomonadota; class Alphaproteobacteria; order Rhizobiales; family Hyphomicrobiaceae; genus CAYGRH01. Next base: position 3,222 of record CAYGRH010000020.1, read on the forward strand.
CGCGCAGAAAACGCTGCAATGACATTCGAGCGCTTCCATTCAAGATAGGCAGGCTTGGCAAGATGCTGCACCGAACAACCGCCGCAGACACCGAAATGCCGGCACACGGGATCAATGCGTTTGTCCGATGGTGTCAGCACGTCCACCATCTGGGCACGACCGCCATCACGGGATATGCGCACCCGCTCACCCGGCAAGGTGTATGCCACGAAGACCGTGCCCGTTGACGAGCTTTCATCCACAGCAATGCCATCGCCTTGCGCACCGAGCCGGTCGATAACGATCTCATCGATAACGCCGCTGGCTGCTTCACTCATGATCGCTTGCCCCTCTCCTGGCACCGACAAGAAATTCGACGTTCCCATCGCCCCCACTGATCGGGCTCTCTATCACGCCTGCAACGGAAAATCCGGCTTCGTCCGCAAGATGCGCGCAGACGTCGTCAACAGCCCGCCGCCGTGCAGCCTGATCACGCACGATCCCGCCCTTGCCGACGTTCTCGCGCCCAACCTCGAATTGCGGCTTGATCAGCGCCACAAGCCAGACGTCGTCTGCCGCATATGCCAATGCGGCACCCAGCACCTTGCGCAACGACACAAAACTGACATCGCAAACAACAGCGCTGACCCGGTCCGCAATTGCGCCCGCCGGCAATTGGCGTATGTCCGAGCGCTGCAAGGCAACAACCCTCCCGTCGGCCAGCAAGCTTGGATGAAGCTGGTCACGGCCCACATCGACGGAAAAAACGCGGGCCGCCCCACGCTCCAGAAGCACTTGCGTGAACCCACCCGTCGACGAACCAACGTCAAGCGCTGTAACCCCATCCGGCATGTAGCCGAAGGCATCGAGCCCGGCGCGCAGCTTGGCAGCCCCTCGCGAAACATCTCCGGCAACGCTTTGCGTCACAGTGATCTCCGCTTCCAGCCCAACGCCATGCGACGGCTTAAGGACAACCACGCCGCCGACCCGGACTTCGCCACGTTGAATAAGATCGCGCGCCCGCGCCCGCGTCGGCGTCAGCTCCCGGGCTACCATCGCCTGATCCAGTCGTTGCCGCACCTCGTTCCCACCTTACGGATTGGAGTTGCCGGACAGTTCCCGAATTTCCGAGTTTCTGTATTCCGGCAGATTAGCTAAGCTACGGTCAAACGAAGAAAGAAACGGCCAGAAAAAGCGATGTTGATTATTTTCGAGGAAGGAATGCTCATGATTAAGCGCACACTTGCAGCTCTTGCATTAACCGCCATGGTCGCCGCAACGGCCTCCGCCCAGACCCCTGCTCCGGAAGGCGCAAAAGTCTACTTCATCACCCCGTCGAACGGGGCCGAAGTCTCAAGTCCCGTGACTGTCCAATTTGGGTTATCCGGCATGGGGGTTGCGCCAGCCGGCGTCGAGAAGGCCAAAACAGGCCACCACCACCTCATAATCGACACCAAGCTCGAAAGCTACGACGAACCGATCCCGGCTGACGATAATCACAAACACTTCGGCGGCGGGCAAACCGAAACGACTGTTGAATTGGCTCCTGGCGAGCACACGCTTCAACTCGTCGTCGGCGATCACAACCACATTCCGCACTCACCCCCGATCCAGAGCGAAGTGATCGTCATCAAGGTGAAATGAAATAGGTCCGCAAGTTAAAGACGTCCGACAACCCTGACCAAGCCTGAGATACCGTGCTCAAGACAAAAGCCGCCCGGACAAACCGGGCGGCTTTTCATTTACGGTTCTTTGTTCATACCGTTGAACAAATAACACCGCTGTCGCCGTATCAGGCCCGGTCGCCGCCAAGCTCCTCGGCTGCTTTCTCCCGGCCCAGGGCCTTGAATACAGTTTCGACGATGCTGCGCGCGCTCAGCCCTGCCTCGTCATACATATGATCGGGCTTGCCGTGATCGATGAACACATCGGGCAGCACCATCGAGCGCACCTTCAGCCCGTGGTCCAACAGGCCCTCGCCAGCCAGGAAATGCAGCACATAGCTTCCAAAACCACCAACCGAGCCTTCCTCAATGGTAATCAGCACCTCGTGATGGCGCGCAAGCTGCCGGATCAGTTCCTGATCGAGCGGCTTGGCGAACCGCGCATCGGCGACGGTTGCCGAAAGCCCGAACGTTGCAAGCTGTTCTGCTGCCCTCTGACATTCCTGGAGGCGCGTTCCCAGCGACAACAGCGCGACGGCAGAGCCTTCCCGCACGATCCGCCCCCTGCCGATATCGAGCACCACGCCGCGTTCGGGCAGATCGACGCCGACGCCTTCACCGCGCGGATAACGGAACGCACATGGCCTGTCGTCGATGGCAACCGCGGTCGCCACCATGTGCCTCAACTCAGCCTCGTCGGCTGCCGCCATAATCACGAAATCCGGCAGGCAGCCTAGATAAGCGATATCGAATGACCCAGCGTGTGTCGCCCCATCCGCGCCGACGAGCCCTGCCCGGTCGATGGCAAACCTGACCGGCAGCCGCTGGATCGCGACATCGTGCACGATCTGGTCGTAAGCGCGCTGCTGGAACGTCGAATAGATTGCCGCGAACGGCTTGTAGCCTTCCGACGCCAACCCGGCTGCGAAGGTTACGGCATGCTGCTCGGCAATGCCGACATCGAATGTCCGCTCCGGGAACGCTTCGCCGAACAGGTTCAAACCCGTTCCATCCGGCATTGCAGCCGTCACGGCAACGATCTTGTCGTCCTTTTCAGCTTCCTGAATGAGGCTCTGGCCAAACACCTTGGTATAGCTCGGCGCATTCGGCTTCGGCTTCACCTGAGCGCCGGTGACAACGTTGAACTTGGCGACCCCGTGGTACTTGTCGTCGGATTCTTCAGCCGGGCCGTAGCCCTTGCCCTTTTTGGTGACGACGTGGACCAGGATCGGACCCTGCTTGGCGTCCCGGATGTTTTTCAAAACCGGCAAAAGCTGATCGAGATCATGACCGTCGATCGGCCCGACGTAATAGAAACCCAATTCCTCGAACCACGCACCACCAGCCCAAAGATGGCGGGTATATTCCTCAACCCGCGCGGCTCGGCGCTCCCAGCTTTTGGGGAGGCGCTTTGCAAGCTGCTTTGCGATATCGCGAACGTATAGGTACGTGCCGCTGGAGGTGATGCGCGCAAGGTACGACGACATCGCTCCCGTTGGCGGCGCAATCGACATGTCATTATCGTTCAAGATAACAATCAGCCGCTCATCGCGAGCGCCCGCATTGTTGATGGCCTCATACGCCATGCCTGCGCTCAGCGCGCCATCGCCGATGACAGCGATCACGTTGTTATCGCCACCACGCAGGTCGCGCGCAACAGCCATCCCAAGGCCAGCCGATATCGACGTAGAAGAATGCGCGGCACCAAACGGGTCGTATTCGCTTTCGGTGCGCTTGGTGAAACCGGATAACCCGCCCGGTTGCCGCAGCGTGCGGATCTGATCGCGACGCCCCGTGATAATCTTGTGCGGATAGGCCTGATGGCCGACGTCCCAGATCAACCGGTCGTCGGGAGTATTGAAGACCCAGTGCAGCGCTACAGTAAGCTCAACCACCCCTAGGCCTGCGCCCAGGTGCCCCCCTGTGACGGAAACGGCATCGATCATTTCCGTCCGCAGCTCGTCTGCAATTTGCCGCAGGTCACTTTCAGGCAAATTGCGCAGATCGGCTGGAATTTTGACGGTGTCGAGAAGCGGAGTTTGACTCACGGCTGGTCATCCTGCGAATAATTCGCTCAGGTCGAGTAAGATATACGTTTGCTGGAAACGTGCAGATCAGCGCAGGGCGCTTGCGAAGATCACCGAACCTAGTGCGCTGGCAGAAAACTGTGAAGGCCCTTCGCGGCAAAACAATGCTGCTTCAAGAAAAGTCGAGCCGACGGCCCCAGACGAGCGACGGCTCGGTACATTAGCGCTTCCGGCCCCTTTTCCATATGGTTTTATCAACCCAGCAAACCAGCCCTACGAACCAGCAAGGGCACACGAATTTGCCAGGAAAGCCCGCAACTCCTGCGTTCAGGCTCAATTCGGGTCTAGCGGCTCGGTGCCCTTCGGCTGGCCGTTCCCGTCGAAAGCGATTTTCTCGACTTTCGCCTCAGCCTGCTTCAGCAGCCGGTCGCAATGAGCTTTCAGCGCTTCCCCACGCTCGTAAATCGCAATGCTCTCTTCGAGTTCAACATCCCCGCGCTCCAATCGCCCGACAATGCTCTCAAGCTCCTTGAGCGCTCGCTCAAAGCTCATGTCCTTGATGTCGGCCAGGTCCGCGCCACCGGCTTTCGCTGTCGTCATACGAGTTCACTTCCAGGTTTGATACTCCGAAAACGCGTGCCATCTCTTGGGCTCAAGCGCAACCGCCTATCCCCAACCGATCACCACGCTTAGCCGGGATCAGGCGCCAGCATCCATAAGCGTTTTGACGTGGACACCTACCGAGCGCGCAAGTGCGGTCAGGTCATATCCGCCTTCGAGCACCGATACGAGCCGCCCTCCGGCTTGACGATCGGCAGCCTCCGCAAGGACTTGCGTGGCCCACATAAAATCGGCCTCGACAAGACGCAAGCTGGCCAACGGGTCCGCCTCATGCGCATCAAATCCTGCGGAAATCAAAATCAGATCGGGCGAAAAATTCTTTAACGCCGGGATCACGCGGCTTTCGAACGCCTCGCGGAACTGCTCCCCGCCATCGCCCGAGCGAAGCGGCGCGTTGCAGATATTGCCGACCCCTTGCTCGGAAACCGCGCCGGTGCCCGGAAATAGCGGCATCTGATGGGTGGAAGCAAAGAACAGGTCCTTGTTCGACCAGAAAATATCCTGCGTGCCGTTCCCGTGATGCACGTCGAAATCGACAACCGCGACCCGATCAAGCCCGTACTTCGCCTTCGCATACATACCTGCGATAGCCACGTTGCTGAACAGGCAGAACCCCATCACCCGGTCGGTTTCCGCATGGTGCCCGCACGGCCGCACCTGACAGAAGGCGTTCTTAACTTGCGAGCTCTCATCCATCACCCTGTCGACAGCGTGCAACCCCGCCCCCACCGCGCGCAGGGCAGCCTCCCAGCTTCCCGGCGACACGACGGTGTCGTTTTCGATACGAACAGTGCCGCTCTCAGGGATCGCCTGTTTGATTTCATCGAAGTATGCCTTCGGATGAGCAAGCAGAATGTTTTCTTCCACGTCCTCACGCAGCGGCGCTTCCTCCCGCACAAGATCGGCGAAAAGTTCATGGCCCAGAACTTTGTCGATGGCCCGCATCCTGTCGGGCCGCTCCGGATGGCCCGGACCGGTATCGTGGTTGATAAAGCTGGGGTGGGTCACAAGTAGCGTGGACAATCGACGGCTCCGTTCCGTTGGTCGTTTCCCTGGTCGTCATTTTTATCTTTGCGGGCGCGCCAGCTCCATGATGTCGCCCAGGGCAGGCCAAGTGCAAACACCGGACCGACCCAATGACAGCCATCTTCGCTTATGAAACGTCTGTCGGCAAAAAGAATTGAAGCACTGTCGCTAAGCCATTGCCTGTTAGGGCCTCAATCGCCCGTGGAACAACCGGAACAATAGCGATTGCCCGCCCCTCATTGTGACTGAAGCTTCATCATCTGCGCAATCGACATCACTTCCACCCCTTCAGGCGGCCGGCTGTCCTCCGGCACAAAGAAATCCGGCGCTAACGGCTTCGATGCATCGACCCTATAAGGCTCAAAATCGCGCACGCCGCCGACATCGGCCAGGAACGTATCGTCGATCAAAAAGTTACCGCTGAACGTGCTGGCAGGCTGCTGGAAAACGAGGTGTGCGGCATCGGCCAGAATGTCCGGACGCCGGCTCATTTCCATCAACCGCTCACCGCCAAGGACATTCTTGATGGCAGCCGTCGCAATCGTGGTTCTCGGCCACAGCGCGTTGACGGCAATCCCGTCTCTGGCCAACTCACCGGCAAGACCCAGCACCGCAAGGCTCATGCCATACTTCGCGATCGAATAGGCGACATGACCGGCAAACCATTGCGTCTTCATATCGAGCGGCGGCGACAACATCAGGACGTGTGGATTTTCCGCTTTCCGAAGGAATGGCAAACAGGCTTTCGTCGTCAGCAGAGTGCCACGCGTATTGACCCCGAACATCAGGTCTATGCGCTTTGCTTCTGTCTTTTCCAGCGGCGTCAACGCGATTGCCGAAGCGTTGTTCACGCAGATGTCGATGCCGCCGAACGCCTCCGCTGCCTTGCCAACGGCTTCGACGATCTGCTCCTCTTCGCGAATATCGCAAGGCACCGCCAGCGCCCTGCCGCCGGCTTTCTCGATTTCTTCCGCCGCGGTATGCACCGTGCCTTCAAGACGCGCGTGAGGCTCGACGGTTTTCGCAGCGATAGCGATATTGGCACCATCCCGTGCAGCCCTGAGCGCAATCGCCAGCCCGATGCCACGGCTGGCGCCGGTAACAAACAACGTCTTGCCAGCTAGGCTACCCATGCCGCCCTCCCGATCAACGTCACAGAGCTAAATAAGATCTAACGGTCATCATGCTTGTTTCCGGCTGAAAAGCCACTTTGCAAATCGGAAAGGTGCGGAAACGATGGCGAAGAATTGCCAGAACACACCGACCACGAATGCCGGCAGACCGACGATCGGCAGGAAAATCAAAACGAAGATGAGAAATTTCACAACGCGCGCGGCGTAATAACCAGCCGCGTTCGTATAATCCTCGCGCGTTTCCTTCTTCCACACGTAGGTCCACCACTCACGCGCTACTCCAAGTCCCAACAACCCCGCGATGATACCGCCGAAATAAAATAGATGCGCCCAACCCGGCACGCCCGGAATGATCCGGCTGTCGAGTTCCCGCTGACGATGGCCGCTGTTGACATGCGCATTGATGGACGACGTCACGACATTCCCCGTGACACTCGATACAGCCTCTGTCAGAAACTCACCGACCACATCGCCCATCGGCACGGCACTCGTGCCCGAAGGCTCGATCTGCACCAGGACCCGGCTCTTGCTTTGCGGCGTAGCCGCCACCGACATCTGCCCCCTCGAGGCACCCAGAGCATTCAGGAAGTCGGCGAACGTCGCACGCTTCATCGCATCCTTCAGACCGTCAACCTCAACCGTCTGCCACAACCAGTTTCGGCCTCCAGGCTGCCGCGCCCCGGCCGACTGCAACAAGATGAGATTGACGTCGTTGGCTGCCGCTGCCTCGGTCAGGTCCTTCATCTGCATGGTTCGCGCAGGCCCGCTGGATGGCGCAAAGTGCAGCACACCTCCATCAACTCGCCCGCTGACCAGCACGGTCTGACCGCGAATGCTTTGCAACGAGCTGGCGAACCGGTCGGGATCGACGTTATCGACCATCGCCGTGCCGCCCGACTTGTTGAAACGCGGTGCCGACATCAACGCCTCTGGCCCACCCGGCTCCAGCGACACCACGCGTATATCAGCCCGATTGAGACGGCGGCCCAATTGCCAGATCGCCTCGTCAAACTCGAACCGGGTCGTCAAAGGCACGACGACATTGGCCCGGACATCAGCCTGGATCACCGGCTTGCCCGCGCGTTCAACATTGCGAATACGGAAGTTGTCTTTACCAACGACGATGTGCAGCCGCGCACCAGACGGCAACTCGCCCAACCGCACCGAGTGTTCGAATACAGTCGTTTCGCTGAGGTAAAGACTGAGTTCCGGCTTGCGGCCCGTCAGCAACGCGTCAGGCGCAAGCGTTGGAACGACCCGGCCCATCTCATCAGGCGTGGCTGCGGTAAACACATCGCCATCGCGGTTGACGAATTTCCAGTGACCTTCCGGCGTCGCGTGCGCGGCAAGCGCCAGCGACTCGGATTTGTTCGGCAGCTTGCGGATGACAGCCGCCGCATTATCCAGCCCGCCGATGCCAAGACGGCCAGCCTTGCCCCCGGCTTCGCCGGCCTCCCGCACCAGTTTCGTGAACCAGTTCGCCTCGGCAACATTTCCGCCAACCGTTAGACAAGCACTGACGGCCAAGGCCACGGCCAGCACCATAGCAAAAGGCGCCTTGCTGGATTGACGCACTATCATCTGCGTTTGCTTCCCATCACTGCCATCGTCATCGCGCCTCGTGAACATTCATTGCCACAGCCAACCCGTTGCCTTTACCGCCCGCGCAACTTGTCAAAATCAGCCGGACGCTTCTCAACGAACGCCGTGAACGCCTCGACGGCTTCAGGCGAGGAAAGCCGCTCTGCAAAAGCCTTCGATTCCTCGCGCATGCATTTCGTCAGCCGCCGCCTGCCGCCCCGCATAAGCTGCCTTGAGATCGCGAGTGCCTCGGGCGGTTTCGCTGCCAGCCGCGCAGCAGCCGACATTGCCGTCGCCTCCAAATCCTCCGACGCAACGATCCGGTTGACGAGCCCGGCCTCAACCATCCGCGCCGCATCGAAGCGCTCGCCCAACACCAGCATCTCGAACGCACGCGCATAGCCCATCCGCATCGGCATTAGCAGGCTGGAGCCAGCCTCCGGCACAAGACCAAGATCCAGAAAGGGGGTGGAGAACGTGGCTGTCGGACTCGCATAAATAAGATCGCAATGAAACAACAGCGTTGTACCCACGCCGACGGCCAAGCCATCGACCGCGGCGATCAGCGGCTTTTGCGTTCCCGCCACGCAATCGAGAAATCTGAGGATATCGCCGGCAAGCTGGCTCTCGCCTGCCCCCCCGCCAACTGCGCCGGACAGAAATTCACCGATGTCGTTGCCGGCCGAGAACACACCTTGCGACCCCATCAGAACCGTCACAGCAATCTCGTCTGACCCGTTCGCGCGCTCAAGCCCATCTGCGAGGCGAGCGTACATATCACGGGTAAGGGCGTTTTTCTTCTCTGGCCTGTTGAGCCGAATGCTTTGAATGCGGTCGGCCACGACAATTTCCACGGCTTCACTCACGACCAAACTCCACTCGCTTAGCGCACTCGCACCATTCCACCGGTCATCCCGAGAGCTGGCCCGGGCTCAGCATCAAAACAGCATCGCCGCCTGACATCACGGAGGTTGCAAGTCCAGGTGTCTCCACGCTCAGGTGCTCCGCGAAATAACGCGCCAACGCGATGTAGCGTTTACCCGGCATCGCAATCTCTTCGCCCCCGGCCTGACGTTGCACATCAAGCGCGCCGCGCGCCAGATAAACCCCGCCAGCCGTCAAACCGAACAGCCGGAGAAAATCGGTTGCTCCGGCCAGTGCTGCCTCAGGCCTCTGAACAATCGTTTCAGCCATCCACTCCGATGATCGTCTGAGCGCACCAACTGATTGAGCCAGCCTCTCGGCCATCTGCCCGAAAACTGGTGCGTTGCTGGCAGCAACGTCTTTAACCGTCGCATCAAGCTCCGCCAAATATCCGCGCATGACCTCGCCTTTGCCAAGCGGCAATTTGCGGTGAACGAGATCGATCGCCTGGATACCGTTTGTGCCCTCGTAGATCGGGAGAATGCGCGCATCGCGATAGAACTGCGCGGCTCCTGCATCTTCGACAAACCCCATGCCGCCGTGCACCTGAACCCCGAGCGAAGCGACTTCGCAGGCCGCATCCGTTGCAAACGCTTTTGCAACAGGCGTCAACAGCGCCACACGCGCCTCCGCCTTTGCACGTTCCACCTTGTCTTTGCTGCGATGCGCGACATCGGTTTCCTTCGCAGTTACGAGGCAGATTGCGCGCGCCGCCTGGGTCATCGCCTGCATTCTGATCAACATCCGCTGAACGTCGGGATGCGAGGAAATCGCAACCTTGCCGGAAGTTTCTTCCCCGCTCATTGCCTTGACGGCATCACCGCCCTGCACTCGCTCATTGGCATAGGCCAGCGCATGCTGGCTTGCCCGTTCAGCAATCGCCACGCCTTGCATCCCGACTGCGAGCCGGGCAGCGTTCATCATCACGAACATGGTATGCAGCCCGCGATTTTCCTCGCCAACGAGGTATCCGACCGCACCGTCTTTTTCGCCATACGACATCACACAAGTCGGACTGGCATGAATGCCCATCTTGTGTTCGATCCCGGCACACGCGACATCGTTTCTCTGGCCGGGCTGACCGTTCTCATCGAGCAGGAACTTGGGCACCAGGAACAGCGAAATTCCTTTCGTGCCCTCAGGCGCACCTTTCAGCCGCGCCAGCACAAGATGAATGATGTTCGAGGCCAGATCGTGCTCACCATAGGAGATAAAAATCTTGGTGCCGAAAATCCGGTAACGACCATCGTCGTGCCGTTCAGCCCGCGTTGTCACCACACCAAGATCGGAACCCGCCTGAGGCTCCGTCAGGTTCATCGTACCCGACCATTCGCCCGACACGAGTTTCGGCAGATAACGAGCCTTGAGATCCTCGCTCGCGCCAATCGAGAGCGCATCGATCGCCCCTTGCGTCAGCAGCGGACAGACGCCGAAGGCTAGGTTGGCCGCGTTCCAGATTTCACACGCCCCCATTGCCACCACTTGCGGCAACTCCTGCCCACCAAACGCTTCCGGGCACGGCAGTCCGCTCCACCCGGCGTCACGGAATTGACTATAAGCCTCGCGCCAACCGGCAGGCGTCGTCACGCAGCCCTCAGCGAACGCCGCTCCAGCCCTGTCGCCCGCCGCATTGAGAGGAGCCAGCACCTCGCTGGCAAAGCGGCCCGCTTCCTCCAGTATGGCGCGGATCGTCTCTTCGTCTGCACCCTCGTAGATACCGCCTACCTTCGACGCCGGTTCAATGTCGGCAGCCGTCTTCAGGGCAAACATGATATCGTCAACGGGTGCCTGATAACTCATCGCCAACCCCTTCTTGGCCAACGCCATGGTGCAGGAAAATAGACCGGCCCGCCGGCGAAATGATTGGCGCAATCTAACCCCAACTGTTCTAGAAGGTTTACCCCAGCGAAGGAACCCGCACGACGGCGCATCGCAACTGTGCGATGCGAAGATCTCACACGCGACAAGCCACCGTGCCTCGATAGATTAAGCAGACGATGACGCGCATACTGGAACCCACGCACGAAAACCTCAGGATCTGCGCCAGCACGCTGGCTGCAGGCGGCCTCGTCGCGTTTCCAACCGAAACCGTCTACGGGCTCGGCGCCGATGCACGCAACGGTCTGGCGGTCGCAAGGATTTTCGAGGCCAAAGGCAGGCCGCGGTTCAACCCGCTCATAACCCACGCAGCCAATATCGGCACAGCACTTGGGTTGGCGGAATTTTCGCCCGAAGCAAAAAAGATCGCCGAAGCGTTCTGGCCCGGCCCACTCACACTGGTAGTGCAGCGGAAATCCGATGATCCATTGTCCGATCTCGTTACCGCCGGCCTTGATACCGTTGCGATCCGCGTCCCCGACAACGCAGCGGCGCACGCGCTGCTGGTGGCTTTCGGCGCGCCAATCGCAGCACCGTCCGCGAACCGCTCCGGCCATGTCAGCCCAACCAGCGCCAACCACGTCGCCGACGATCTGACCGGCAAGGTCGATCTCATTCTCGATGGTGGAAGTTGCCGCTACGGACTGGAATCGACCATCCTGGATCTAACTGGAACCACACCCGTTTTATTGCGAGCAGGTGCAATCACGCGCGAAGCCATCGAAGACGCAACCGGCTGCCGCATAAGCCTGGCTGACACCAATACCAGCCACAAACCGCAACAGCCCACAGCACCCGGCCAACTCGCTAGCCACTACGCGCCCAATGCCGCAATCAGGCTCGATGCGGTTGACTGCCGTAATGGCGAGGCGCTGCTCGCGTTCGGCCCGCGTGTTCCGGCAACGCAAGGCCGGGCGATGAATCTTTCGCCCACCGGCGACCTTCGCGAAGCCGCCGCCAACCTGTTTGCCCATCTGCGAGAACTCGACCGCGCCGGTTCTTCAACTATTGCCGTTATGCCGATCCCGGCTCACGGACTTGGTCAAGCAATCAATGACAGGCTGCAACGCGCCGCAGCTCCGCGCCCGCCAAAGAAATAGGGCAGCCCCAATCGAGGCCGCCCCATTCCCAAATCCATCTTGTGCAGCCCGCTTCAGGCGGATCAGCCGTTACCCGCACGCTTCAGCGCCCGCAACTCCTGCTCGACACGCGCAGTTTGCGACGGCCAGCTCGCCCCGATCCAGTCGTCGGTTCCAAACAGCCAGAACCAGAAACGATTGCGGCGATGATAGCGCTCAACCGTCACGCGATACATCCGGTCGAGGTTTTGTGATAGCCGCGCCAGTTCGTCCTGCGGCGTATCAAGTCCCGATTCAATCGCGCTCAGTCGGTGGGTCACGGATCCGATCGCCGTGATCTCCTCCTGTCGGCCAGACGCAATGGACTCAGCAAGCGCATGCTGATTGGCATTGAGCTTCATGATCGCTTCATGCACATCGCTCAACTCGGTAACGAACTCCGATCGCAACGTCGCACCATCTTGTGAAGCTTGGCGCGAAGCCTGATCGAGCGACTGCATGCGCTCCTGGAGTGCCGAAGCATAACGCTCTGCACTGCCCGTTCCCGCAGCAACCGAGCCGGCAAGCGCCTTGAGTTCAGCCTGCAGTCCGGCGCGCGTATTGCTTTCTTCAGAACGATTGGCGAGGAACCGCTGCTCGATTTCATTGAGGCGCGCCATCAACGCTTCCTCAATCGTATCCAGGCGATCATCCTGGATCGCATCGCGGTTTGGCCCATCGGCGCTCAGGATCGCGGTTTCGATATCGCTCAAACGGTTTTCGATAACCGCAAGATCGACGACAGCTTCCGGCTGCGTACTGACGACACGCTCCAAAGCCTTAAGTCGCTCGCCAATCGTCAACAGGCTTTCGTTGGCTTCGCCTTGGCTGTCGGTATAGCTCCGCTCAAAGGCTTCGAGACGCGAAACTACCTTGCCGGCTTCGCCGCCGCCAAGCCCACCGCCATCGCTGTCGAGATCTTCCAGCCGCTCGGCAATCACCTTCAATTGCCGGGTGAGTTCTTCCGTGCGCGAGTTAAGCGCACGCTCCAAACCGGAAATCCTTTCGACGAACGCACTCGAAACGCCGCCCTGACCGGACGAACCACTTCCAACGTTGCGTTCAATCGAGATCAACCGATCCTGCAGACCACTGGAAAAACGGCTGGTATCCTGACGCTGTGCACTCACGTCGCGCTGCAACTCGGACAACAGCCCACCAAATGCGGACCGCTCCGAAGACAAATCATCACCCAGCGCCCGAACCATTTGCTCAAGCGCATCGAGCCGGGAATTCTGAACGTTGTCTTGCGTTGTCGGAGCCAGATCGAGCGGCATCAAGCGCTGATCGTTCACATAACTCGGCGCAGCGGGACGGCGGGAACGTTCACGCGGCGGAGCAGCAAACTCCGAATATTCGGAGTAGAACGACGGAGCCCGTGGCTCGCGATCATAAGCGATCGATTGGCGCTCCATGCTCATTCGCTCGCTGCCCTGCCTCTCGATCCCCATCGCAGGAGAATGCTTGCGCAGGACATCGAGACCGGGCAGGTCGGGTTGCACGTCGAAGAAAACATGCAGCAGATCAGCTACGCCCGCAGCCGCATTGCGCCGATAGGCCTGCGCGGCAGCCAGCTTGATGGCTTCCTCGAAAGCTGCTGATCGATGCGGCGTTGTCTTGCCGTTGGATAACCCAATGGGAATTTCGCTGGCAATGATCGTCGCCGTTTCGCGCCTCAACCCAGCGTCACGAATACCGTTCGTCTCGAGAACTTCAGCCGCGGCATCAACGCGCGTCAGCGCATAAAGCAGGTGCTCGATGCGGACTTCGCCAGCCCGGTGAGCGAGCGCCACGTCATAGGCGTGGTTGCAGCAAGCAAGCAGGGTCTCATCGACATAAATCGGACCACCCCGCGCCGATTGCGACGCATGGAACGATCCACTGCCCGACCCGCGTGTATCTCCGTAGCCCAGGCCCAGATCACCAGCACCGGAAGATGATCCTCCACCTGCTTGACGCGGCGGCGCCAGACGCAGATCGAGATCCTCACCTCTATAACTCATTACGCGCGAACTCCTCGAAGGGGACCGCCGCTCGCTCTGCTAACCGGCCCAACAAGAACCGGCGGACTTCGCAAAAACGACGGAGGCTGAACCCCAAACCCCACGATACTCATCTACTCGGGTTGCCCCGGATCAAATTCAAACCGGCCCCGGCAAGGAACGGTAAGGTCCCAGGCGAGCCCGCTGCAAGCAACGCGAAACCCTAGAACCACAAAACGTCACATCCTTGACCAACGCGAAAAAAGCTTTGTGCAACAATCGCGTCTGACCGCCTCACGAACTAGCTTCAGATCGCAACTACGGTCGAATTGCTATGCGCGAGCCATCCTTCCAATTGCCGCATTCATTGGCTGCACGCAATCTCGCTCGCCTCAACACGTTAATTCTAGTGGCTTCGAAGATCCTGCAGAAAACCCTGGATATACCGAACAAGTAGCGCCGTGTGCGCGTTGTATTCGCAAAATTACAACAGTGTTTCGCGGTCCGGGCGAAGAAGTTCCGGCCCTTCATTCCTTGAATTATTAAGTCTTTTTGACACTGGAGTGGCTTGAAGCCGCCCTTCCGGCCCCGGCTCGATCATCTTTGCAATGTCTTTTGCCGACCCCGATGAACAGTCCAGCCAGGCTTCAAACTGGTCCGGCTCAAGGATCAGCGGCATTCGGTCATGCAGGCCCGTCATATCCCTGTTGGCAGCCGTCGTCAGGATCGCCATCGTCTCGATCTCGCTTCCATCCGGCCCCATCCAGTGCTCCCATAGGCCGCCGAACGCGATGATCTGCCCATCACGGCGGTAGATGTGGTGCGGTTGTTTGGAACCGGGTTTGCCCGTCCATTCATAAAAACCCGTCGCCGGAACCAGGCATCGCTTGTGGCGAAGCGCAGCCCGGAACGAGGGCTTGGCCGCCGCCGTTTCGCCGCGAGCGTTGATCAAAGTCGTAAAGTCTCCGGGATCTTTGACCCATGACGGAATGAGCCCCCAGCGCACCAGGACGGGCTCCCGCGATCCATTCAGCGCGTTGCGCACGATCATGACCGGCTGCGTCGGCGCGACATTGTAACGGGGTGGAAACGCAATCTCCTGGGAATAGCCGAACAACTGACGCACCGCTTCGGGCGGAGATGTGAGAGAATATCGCGAGCACATAATGCAAACCTTGAGTTGTTCGCCCCGCAGGATCGATGCCGTCCAGCATTCGGAGCGTTGCACTGGAAAGACTATGCCCCAATCGAAGCAAAACCCAGCCCCCCGGCTTTGCCCCGAGAGTGAGCGAGATACCGGGCCAATTGTCCGGCCAGAGGGTCAGCCAAAGGAGCAGCCCGAGGGGCAGCCAGAAATCCGTCATGCCGCAAGCGCAGCGATATTCAATACACATGGCGTACTGTTGGTGAGACGCGGACGCCCTCCACTGGCCGGCCGCTGGAGCCTGCCCGGCGGCCATCTTCTGCCCGGCGAATTACATGCAGCCGCCGCCATCCGCGAAGTGCACGAAGAAACTTCCATACCAGCAACAATAATTGCCCGCGTCGGCCTTCACACGGTCAAAGCCCTGAGCGATGACGGCCGCGAACGCCACTACCACATCGAGGTCCATGTCGGACTTGCACCAAACGGAGCCGAACCAACCGCGGGCGACGACGCATGCGAAGCAAGGTTCGTTGCCTTGAACGAACTGAATCGCTATGCCCTCACCAACGGTGCAGCCGAATTAATCGCGAAGGCCGCCAGACAACTGCGTTCAGCCGGACAGTTTCCCGGCGCTCATCCCTCATCGGCACAGACGGCAGGCAGCGCAGGAATGAATTGCAAATGACGAAAGCATCACCGGCCAGCAGCCACAAACTTGATACTCCACCAGCCCATACCCGCAACCGGCGTCCGATAGTCTCCATCACGGCGAAGCGGGTTCTTGCCGCTACCATTTTCTTGCTCGCAACGCTGGCGCTTCAACCGTCGAAGCTAACCGCCGCAGATGCCAAACCCTACGACGACAAGCTGATGCGATTGTCCGAGATTCTGGGCGCCGTTCACTACCTGCGCGAACTGTGTGGCTCCGGTGATGATCAAACCTGGCGCAAACAGATGAAGGACTTGATGGATGCAGAAGGGTCATCCGCCCTCAGGCGCGCGAGCCTCACCCGCCGCTTCAATCAAGGTTATCGCAGCTACAGCCGCACCTACAATTCATGCACGCCATCCGCCAAGACCGCATCGGACCGCTTCCTGGTAGAAGGAACCGAGCTTGCTGAAGCACTGCTGAAATCGGTTCCCTAACACAGCTGGTTTTCAGACCTAAAAGTGCGGCTGCAGCCCCTTAATCCCGCGCAAAAAACGTTCCGAGTGCGCACGTATCTTAAACGCGCACACGAAGATACCAATTGTTCACCACACTCCCACCAGCCCAGTTGAACAGG
>CAYGRH010000021.1:0-12497 GCA_964352165.1 uncultured Hyphomicrobiaceae bacterium
TAACCATGGGAGCGGCTCCAAACGACCTTGCGTGGATGGCCGCCTTCACGGCCATGACGTTGGCGTTGGGGCGGCATTAATGGGACCCGCTCGCGCTGAAGTCGTGGGGGGGTGCGATTCCGATGCCCATTCGTTGTCGAGGCCCATTGGGGCTCAAGTCGGCAGCCAGTACAAGCCGCCCCTGCCTGAAACTGAACGCCGGTAGGTAACCGGCTCCACGCAACTTTAGGAAGCGTGGACCCAAGAGAAAGAAACCGGCTCCACGCAACTTTAGGAAGCGTGGACCCAAGAGAAAGAAACCGGCTCCACGCAACTTCAGGAAGCGTGGACCCAAAAAGAAAGAAACCGCTCCACCCCCCCTTCGCGGTGTGGACAATCAAAAACCTGGACTAACAAAAACGCCAACGCACAAAGGACACGCTGGCGCGGATACGGTACAAAGGTCTAAGGTGAGCCCTCATCTGGAGAATCGCGCTGAAGCTACAGCAACTTATGCTTGCAGCGGCCTGCACGTACCCCCAACGGCTTTGCGCCTCAGGATGGCCCCGGTGCTTTGTCGGGCGAATGAAATTCTATTAACTCCCGTCAGCCACCGGCCAATACGGGAAGCGGACGAGGCATGCGGTTGCACGGTAACGATGAGACTGTTGGACGATCCCAAACGCCGGTGGGCACGACGCCCCCCGCGTCGCGCAACGAATCCGGTGCGGGCTTGGACGCTACAGCGACGAGGCAACGGCGGCCGCGCATCCTGATCGCTGACAAAAACCCCGTTATGCGTGCCGGACTGCAGGACTTCGTGAAGAAGGACGGCCGCTTCGAGGTCATGGAAATCGTCAGCACCGGCAATGCCTTCGTGGGCGGCTGCGATACTCTGCGGCCCGATATCGGCATCATCGGATGGTCCCTACCTGACATGACGGGCGCGGACGTATTAGCCGCGATCAAGCGCCGGCAGTCAAAGACGCGAATCATCGTTTACACCGGAGACACAAGCCGATCGGTGCTGCGACAGTGCGTGAAGCACGGGGCCTGGGGCTTCATGCTGAAGAGCGATGATCCCGCCTTCCTGCTCGATACGATTGCCGCGGTGGCGCGCGGCCGGCTCAGTCTGCCATACGTCGATATCGGCGCGCTGGCCAGCGACCCGCTGGAGACTTTGACGAAACGAGAGCGCGAATTGCTGCGTGCGCTGGCTAACGGTCTGACCAACGAACAGATCGCAGCCCGCATCGGCATTTCCCATAACACGGTGAAGTATCACCTCAAGAATTTGTACGACAAACTCGGCGTAAAAAACCGTGCGATGGCGGTCGCCCTTTACATGACGATCCCAGAAGAAGCCCGCTAGCTCCGGAATCCCTTGCAAAGGCAGCACCTTTGTCGAGCGAAAAATAGACGGCAGTTCCGATGGTTAGGCCACGCCGCCGCGCGCGTCAGTCACGCACCATGGATCCCATTTTGACGCACGAGCCGGCAAGACGGGCTTGGTAGCGCCGCCACTGCTCCGGTGATGATGAATTATTAAGCACACGAAACAGCACAATATTTCAGGCGCTTGGCGTTCCAGCCCACCCTTCCGGATCACAAAAACCTACCCGGCCTGCGGCGCAACGCTACCCAGTGAGCCCGCCATTAGCTGACCCGTGCGGCTGCTTTAAATGCTCGGACGGGTGTTGTTAGGCCTTGTACCAAGGTCGATAGTCCCCTGGCTTCATCGAGAACGCCGCGGTTTCGCAAGCTCGCCATCTGGCAGGGCATCCAAACCGAGCGGTCCGCCCGACGAACAAATCAAAATGCAAGAATCTTCAAGGCCGGCAAGGCTCCTCGCCCGGAATTAAAACGCAAGAGCCCGGTCATCGATAACGAACATTTCCGGAGGAAATCATCATGATCGTTCAGCCCCATCTCTTCATTCCTGGCCCAACCAACGTTCCCGAGAAGATCCGCGCCGCGATGGACATCCGCATGGAAGACATGCGCTCGCCGGAATTTCCGAAATTCACGCTGCCGCTGTTCGAAGACCTGAAGAAGGTCTTCAAAATGAAAGACGGCCGGGTATTTATTTTCCCGTCGTCGGGAACAGGCGCATGGGAATCGGCGATCACCAATACGCTCAACTCAGGCGACAAGGTTCTGATGAGCCGCTTCGGACAGTTCTCCCTGCTTTGGGTCGACATGGCCGAGCGTCTTGGCCTCAACGTCCAGGTTTTCGATGAAGAGTGGGGCACCGGCGTTCCCGTCGAGAAGTATGCCGAAGCGCTCGCCGCCGACAAAGGCCACGAGATCAAGGCAGTATTCGCCACTCAGAACGAGACGGCAACGGGTGTCACCAGCGACATTGCAGCATTGCGCAAGGCGCTCGACGACGCCAAGCACCCTGCGATGCTGATGGTCGACGGCGTTTCCTCTGTCGGTTCGCTCGACATGCGCATGGGTGAATGGGGCGTTGACTGCTGTGTGTCCGGTTCACAAAAGGGCTTCATGCTGCCGACGGGGCTTGGCATCCTTGCCGTGAGCCAGAAGGCGCTCGATGCGGCCAAATCTTCAACGATGCACCGCTGCTTCTTCTCGTTCGAAGACATGATCAAAACGAACGACCTTGGCTACTTCCCCTACACGCCGGCAACCCAGCTGCTCCGCGGTCTGCGCGCCTCCCTCGACATGATCGCGGAAGAAGGGCTGGAAAATATCTTCGCACGTCATCACCGCATGGCCGAGGGCGTCCGTCGCGCCGTTGCCGGCTGGGGTCTGAAGCTGTGCGCCAAGGAGCCGAAATGGCATTCCGATACGGTCAGCGCAATCTACGTGCCTGAAGGCATCGACAGCGCGGAAGTCGTGAAGACGGCATACTATCGCTACAACCTGTCGCTCGGCGTCGGTCTGAACAAGGTCGCTGGCAAGGTGTTCCGCATCGGCCACCTGGGCGCACTCGACGACATCATGGTCGGCGGCGCACTGTTCGGCGTTGAAATGGCGCTGCGCGATTGCGGTGTGCAGGTCGCGCCTGGTTCCGGTACCGGGGCAGCCGCTGAGTACTTCAGCGAGACATCGACGAAATCGGCCAGCGCACCTGGTCAAAGAGCAGACCTGAAACTCGCAAGCTGAGTCTCTAACGAACTCTTCCCGGCAGTCGCCGCCGGGAAGAGTTGCGATACGAAACTCCCGAATCCACGGGCTTAGCTTGGGCGGAAAACGCCCGGTCCTTGTCTGCAATCACGAAATCAGAGAAAGAAAAAATCCATGAGCCACACGCTCTACAACCTCCGCAAACAGCGCCTGCATCGCAGCGAACTCGCCGTGCCCGGCTCCAATCCGGCGATGTTCGAAAAAGCATTGACCAGCGCTGCGGACTACATCTTCCTCGACCTGGAAGACGCCGTAGCCCCGCCCGAAAAAGTAAATGCACGGGCCAACGTCATAAAGGCGCTCAACGAGTTTGATTGGCGCGGCAATGGCAAGACGATCTCTGTCCGCATCAACGGCCTTGACACGCACTACATGTATCGCGACGTCGTCGAACTCATGGAGCAGGCCGGCGACAAGATCGACACGCTTCTGGTCCCCAAGGTCGGCGTTCCAGCAGACCTTTACATGGTCGACGCCATGGTCTCCCAGATCGAGGATGCCAAGGGCCTGGAAAAAGGCAAGATCGGCCTCGAAGCGCTGATCGAAACGTCGCTCGGCATGGCCAACGTCGAAGAGATCGCGCAGTACCCAAACCGACTCGAGGCGCTGCACTTCGGCGTTGCAGACTACGCGGCCAGCCTGCGCTCGCGCACCGTCGTCATCGGCGGCCTGAACCCGGATTACCCCGGCGACCAGTGGCACGCTTCCCTGACCCGCATGCTCATCGCCTGCCGTTCCTACGGCCTGCGCGCAATCGACGGACCATTCGGCGGCATCGATGATCCGGAAGGCTACAAGGACAGCGCTCGCCGCGCCGCGGCACTGGGTTACGAAGGCAAATGGGCGATTCACCCATCTCAGATCGATCTGGCCAACGAAGTCTACTCACCCACCGCTGCCGAAGTGGAAAAGGCCGAGCTGACCGTCAAGGCACTCAAGGAAGCCGAAGAGCAGGGCAAAGGTGCCGCCTCGCTGAACGGCAAGATGATCGACGCGGCTTCCGAGCGTATGGCCAAGAACGTCCTGGTCACCAACGAAGCAATCAAGTCCGCTGCAAAAGCACGCACGTCCTAAGCCCTGAAGAGGCGAGGCCGTAAACCCATTAAGGGAGGTAAACCATGGACATACATGAATACCAGGCGAAAGAACTTCTATCGAAGTTCGGTGTACCTATCCCGCGAGGCGGCCTCGCCTACAGCCCCGAGCAGGCAACCTATCGCGCTAGCGAAATCGGTGGATCGGTATGGGTTGTCAAAGCCCAGATCCATTCCGGTGCACGCGGCAAGGCGGGCGGCGTAAAAATCTGCCGCAACGACAACGAAATCTGGGAAGCGGCCGACGCACTTCTGGGCAAGAAGCTGGTCACCACTCAGACCGGTCCGCAAGGAAAGCTGGTCTCCAGGCTCTATGTTGAGGAAGGCACCGACATCGATCAGGAGTTCTATCTGAGCTTCGTGATGGATCGGGCCTCCGAACGCATCGTCGTCGTAGCGTCTGCAGCAGGCGGCATGGATATCGAAGAGATCAGCGCCGAGCAGCCAGATTCGATTTTGCGTGTAACCGTTGACCCGGCCGTCGGCATGCAGGCCTTCCAGGCCCGCGAAGTTGCCTTCGGTCTCGGCATCGAGCCGGACCTGACCAATAAGTTCGAACGCACGATCCTGGGCTGTTATCGCGCCTTCCGCGATCTTGATGCGACGATGGTTGAAGTAAACCCGCTCGTCATCACCAAGGACCGCGGTGTTGTCGCCCTCGACGCCAAGATGTCGTTTGACGAAAACGCACTGTTCCGGCGCCCTCAGATTTCCGAACTGCGCGATAAGAGCCAGGAAGACTCCCGCGAGACTTATGCCTCCGATAGAGGCCTGTCCTACGTTGGTCTCGATGGCGATATCGGTTGCGTCGTGAACGGTGCCGGCCTTGCCATGGCGACGCTCGACATGATCAAGCTGGCTGGCGGAGAGCCTGCAAACTTCCTCGACATCGGCGGCGGTGCAAGCCCCGAACGTGTGCAGAAATCGTTCCGCGCCGTCCTAAAGGACAAGGGCGTGAAGGTGCTGCTGGTCAACGTGTTCGCAGGCATCAACCGCTGTGACTGGGTCGCCCAGGGCGTCGTTGAAGCCATCAAGGAGCTCGACATAACCATGCCGGTGATCGTGCGCCTGGCGGGCACCAACGTCGAAGAGGGCCGCAAGATCCTCAACGAAAGCGGCATGACGATTATGACCGCCGAGACGCTCGGCGAGGCTGCCGAAAAAGCAGTCGCTGCTGCTCGCGACATCACCGCGAAAGCGGCATAAGGATAGGAGACCAAAGACATGGCGATCTTTATTGACGAAAAAACTCCGATCCTTATCCAGGGCTTCACCGGACGGATCGGAACCTTCCACGCGCAGGAAATGATCGACTACGGATCGAACGTGGTCGGCGGCGTGACACCGGGCAAGGGCGGAACAACGCATCTTGGACGGCCGGTATTCAACACCGTCAAAGGCGCAGTCGAAGAAACCGGCGCGGAAGCATCGATCGTCTTCGTGCCCCCGCCATTTGCAGCCGATGCGATCATGGAAGCAGCCGATGCCGGCATCAAATACTGCACCTGCATCACAGACGGCATCCCCGCGCAGGATATGATCCGTGTGAAGCGCTACATGCGCCGTTACCGCAAAGAAAACCGCATGCGGCTTACGGGGCCAAACTGTGCAGGCACGATATCGCCGGGCCGGGCCATGTTGGGCATCATGCCAGGCCATATCTATGCGCAAGGAAACGTCGGCGTCGTCGGCCGCTCGGGCACGTTGGGCTACGAGGCCGCTGCGCAAATGAAGACGCTGGGTATCGGCATTTCGACCAGCGTTGGTATCGGCGGCGACCCGATCAACGGATCATCGTTCAAGGACGTTCTCGAAGAGTTTGAAAAAGATCCCGAAACGCACGCTGTACTTCTGATCGGCGAAATCGGGGGACCTCAGGAAGCCGAAGCCGCACACTTCGTGCGCGATCACATGACAAAGCCTGTCATCGCTTATGTGGCAGGCCTTTCCGCACCAAAGGGTCGTCGTATGGGCCACGCCGGTGCAATCGTGACATCGTTTGGTGAAGCGGCTGCTGAAAAAGTTGAGATCCTGAAGGAGTGCGGTGTCACGATCGCCAACACTCCAGCCGACATGGGGGCGACGATTGCCGCAGTTCTCGGTGGCATGAAGAAGGTCGCATGACAGCGGGCCGTATCGCGCCTGACATCGTTGCGCCTACGAACGAAGCGCGACGGGTGCGGTAGTTTGATTGAGAGCGGCCACCTGCCTGCCAGCGGGTGGCCGTTTCTCCAGTTATCCGCACTTTGATCTGGTTAGCGTAAGAGCGTTGCCAACTGTCCTGGCGCGCCCGGGCCTGATAACAGCCCGAGACTGTTTTTGAGACACGCACGTAGTAGAGGGATGGCATGCAAGAACAGCCCACGGCTTCACAGACGGTGCTCGATGAGTTCCAACTGCGCGATGAATTGCGCGCGTTGCGGACGACCATTCCCGATAGCCCATGGATCAACCCTATCATCGCTGTGGCCTTCAATCTGTCCCGGCGACTAGAGTCCGGTGAAATCCGCATCGATGACGTCAAGACCCTGACCGGACGGCTGCTGGATCGCGCCTGCATCACACGCGCCCGCCGCCTGCGCCAGCGCGTAGGCTATGTCGATCATGCCACCACGCATGCCGCATTCAACGCGCTGATCGCTGGCACAATCCACAAAGGCCTAGACGATAAGCCAGACTTCGAGGCCTTCAAGCAGCGCTGGGCACGCCCGCGCGCAGGCGTCGTTTTCACCGCGCACCCAACATTCGGAACCTCGGAAGCGTTGTCGCAACGCATGGTCGATATCGCGGTCGCCAAGGAGGAGCCCGAACAAATCCTGATCGGTCATTCGCATCGCCCGGACGCAGTGATCGACCTGACCTACGAGCACAAGCGCGCGCAGACCGCGATTGCCAACCTGCGTGACTCCTACGAGGATCTGCTCAACGACTTCTTCTCGACCGCAAGCCAGAACTTCGGCGAGGACGCTTACATGATGCGTCCCAAGCTCGCGACCATCGCGTCGTGGGTTGGCTACGATCTCGACGGCCGCACAGATATTACCTGGCTGCATTCCTTCATCTTGCGCCTCGAAGAAAAGCACGACGCGCTGACCGATATCCGCTCGCGGTTCCTGACGCTGAAACACCGCCTGGAAGAGCAAGACGGCGTCGAGCGCGTCACCCGGCAGATCATCGGCAAGCTCGACCTGGCAATCGCGGCGGTCGATGAGCAATGGAAGAGCCTCAAAGGAGTTGCAAAAGATGGCGGCGGGCTTGCAAAGGCAGCCAACGTCATCACCCGGCCCGACAGCTACAACCTCGTCTCTGTTCAGCCGCTGCTCGAACTGTTCGACAACCTCGTAGCAGCAGTCTCCTCACCGCAGATGAAACGCGCGGTCGCAGCCCTGCGCGCGCTGGTCGATGCAACCGGGCTCGGCACCGCGCACATCCACGTGCGCATCAATGCCGCCCAGCTCAACAACGCCTTGCGCGCCTACGTTCATGAACCGTGGGCGAGCGATCTGTCCGAGCGTCAGGCTCTGTCGCGCCTTGCCGTCATGATCGGCGAGACCAACGAAGAGACAGTAAACTTCGGCTCGCTCGAACTCGAAACGGCAACGGCGATCCGTCAGCTCGCATTAATCGCTCAGATCAAAAAGCACGTCGATGCGGATACCCCGATCCGCTTCCTCATTGCCGAATGCGAGTCGCCCGCAAGCGTCTTGATCGCGGTGTTCTTTGCCAAGCTGTTTGGTGTCTCCGACATGGTGGACATCTCGCCGCTGTTTGAAACGCCCACTGGATTGGAGCGCGGCGCGCGGCTGATGGAGCGGCTGTTGGAGGAAGAGGCCTACCGCGACTACGTGAAAAAGCGCGGCCGTCTCGCCATCCAAACAGGCTTCTCCGACGCAGGACGTTTCGTCGGCCAGATCGCAGCCACGCTTGCCATTGAGCGGCTCCATCATGCGCTCGCAGATCACGTCAAATCGGCGGGCCTCGAAGGCGTCGAGACGCTGATATTCTCAACGCACGGGGAATCCATGGGCCGTGGCGCGCACCCCGGCTCCATCAAAAAGCGCCTGCAATACCTTTTGCCCGACGACTGCCGGAAGCGGTTCGTTGAGCACGGCCTGCCCTTGAAGCATGAAACGAGCTTCCAGGGCGGCGATGGCTTCATGTTCTTTTCAAACATCGCGCTCACGTCGTGTGCCTTGACGACGATCATCGAGGACTCCGAAGAGCCCCGCGATTCCCACGACCCGTTCTACGACGACGAAAACCTCTCGCTCGATTTCTACCTGCGGCTTCGCACCTATCAGCAAAATCTGTTTGCCCATCAGGGATACCGTGCCCTTCTCGGTGCATACGGCGGCAATCTCCTGTTCAAGACAGGCAGCCGTGCGGTCAAGCGTCAAAGCGATGCCGCGACACCGGCAGATCGTGGCGATCCCGCGCGTATGCGAGCCATCCCGAACAACGCGATCCTTCAGCAGTTCGGATACGTCGCAAACGTGGTTGCCGGTCTCGGCTACGCCACGGAGTATGACCGCGACCGACTGGTTGAGTTGGCGAAAAACTCCGAGCGCATGCGCACGATGTTTGAGATGGTGGCGCGCGGAAAACAGCTTTCGTCGCTGAACGCGATGGGTGCCAATGCCTACGTCTTCGACGCCGGCTTCTGGGCCTCGCGCGCCTCATGGGGACGCGAGCCGCATCTGGAGGCGGCATTTCGCACGCTCTCGACGCACCTCCTGTCGGACAACCGTGCAAGCGACATCAACGGGCTCATGCACCACCTGCGCCTTGATGCGATCGACCTGCACGCGATCCTGGAAGAGCTTGGCCTGGAAGGGGGCAAGGTGCCGGACGATACGCGCCTTGAACTTGATCTGCTCCAGGCAATCAGGCTGGCGCTGATCATGCGCATCTTCATACTGTCGGCCCAGTTGCCGCGCTTCGCACCGCGCAACGACATGACCTACGAGCAGTTGCTGTCGCTGGCGATGGCGCTTGATATTCCCGAGGTGTTGGCGTTCATGCGGCAGGCGTTTCCGCACCAGTCCGCAGCCGTCATAGATGGTGCCGGCTATCTCGAACGTGCAACCTATCGCCCGCACGGCATCGACGATTACGCGCGCCTTGAAACCGAAATTCTGGCCCCGATGGAAGACGCCTACGAGTTCATCCGCGAAATTGGAACGGGCATTTCCCACCACTTCGGCGCGTTCGGCTGACGAACCTTAACCAGATCCACACCGGCCTGCCGAGTGTGGACTAGGCTTAACTCGCTCACAGCTAATCCTCGCTGCGCTCGGGCCTGCGCGGGCGCGGCGTGCCCGCTGTCCACAATCGGTAAACCGTTGTGGAGCGGCCGGTTCGTCTTGCTCCACGGCCCTGCGGGCCGGATGACATCGCTTGCCGCACCCACGCGGAATGTAGGCAACCAGCTCCACACGCGCTTGCGCAGTGTGGACCAAAATAAATGAGCCTTCACCAATCGCGGGTGACGGCGGCGACCAGCCGGAAAACACGCCGCGCGCGCTTCGCGTCGCGAATGCCCAGTACCAGACAGCAACAACAAAAAAATGGCTTCTGTGACATGTAGAGCGTGAAGCGATGACGCCGCCATCTACGCATTCGCGCTCGTTCTGAAAACTCTCCACCGTTGGACGGTTCAGCCATAGCCTTCAGTCCTTCAAATCTTCGCCGTTGAGAACGAGCACCTCGCCCGCGCTCGTCTCCGTATCGAGCCACAAAAACGGCAGGTCGGGATATGCATCAACGAGCGCGTCCTGGCCCATGCCGATTTCCATGAGCAAAACGCCATCGCCCGAGAGGTGTTTGCCGGCTTGACTGACAATGACATGAACCAGATCAAGACCGTCAGTTCCGCCTGCATGAGCCAATTCGGGCTCGGCCTGATATTCGGGCGGGAAGGCAGCCACGGCTTCGCTCGTCACGTAAGGCGGATTGCAAATGATGAGATCGTAGCTCCGGTTGGCCAGCGCTGAAAATAGATCGCTTTCGATAAGGTTGATCCGCGTCGACAGTCCGTAATCTGAAACGTTGCGATTGGCTACGGCAAGTGCTTCGCCCGATATGTCGGCAGCATCGACTTCGGCATTGGGAAATTGCAAGGCGGCCAGGATCGCCAGGCAGCCAGAGCCGGTACAGAGGTCGAGAATGCGGGTGATGCTGTCAGGCTCGCCGAGAATATCGCCAAGCCCGTCGGCCATAAGTTCACCAATGAAAGAACGCGGCACGATCACCCGCTCATCCACATAGAACCGATGGCCTTGGATCCAGGATTCGCAGGTGAGATAGGGAGCCGGTTTCCGCGACGTCACGCGCTTCACGAAAATATCGCAGATGCGTCCGCGCTCCGTTCGGGTCAATCTCGCGTCGAGCCACGGCTCAAGTTGATCGATCGGAAGTCGAAGCGTATGAAGGATCAGGTAGGCGGCTTCATCGAGCGCGCTTTGCGTTCCGTGCCCGTAAACGAGGTCTGCGCGCGTGAACGTTGATACGCCGAAGCGCAGCCAATCGCGCACCGTGACAAGTTGATCCAATGCATCCGCATCGATGACCCCGCCATACAAGCCGTCTGTATGCGCCATCTCAGTGCCTGCCCCAGATTTCGACGATCGCGCTGCCACGGGTGGTTGCGTCCCTGTCGATGACGCGGGAGCGGTAGCTCGCTTCGATCCGATCCACCATCTTCTCAGCAAATCTTAATTCGATCGGCCCGTAGCTCGCCCCCGCATCGACGCGGGCTTTGACGGGAACGATGTCTTTCTCACCGCCGGCATAATAGACCCGCAACTCATTGAGCGTGATAGCGCGGTCGCGCACGTCGACGCGGATTTCCTTGAAGCCGCCCGTGTTGTCGCCAACCGGTATCACGTCTTTGTCGAACCCTATGAAACCGGCAGTCTGCGCGGCCAGAAGCACCCATCCCTTGTTGAACTTGCGGCCTTCACCGTCCTTGCCGAGCCATCCCCCGACATGTTCGCCGAACACCTCGACTCTCGCCTGTCCACGAAATCCGGGTTTCGAGCGATAGCTCAATTCAATCGAGTCGATGAAGCGCTCGTCGCCGGAAAGGTCGAACCATTGCGTCTTCTTATTGCGCTCGATCTTTGTGTCGACGGCAATGTCCTGCGAGCGGCCGTTGTAGTAGATCACCGTCAGCTTGTTGAGGTAGATGTCATTGTCGAGCACGCGCAGCCTGAGCTTGCGGAATTTGCCAAGCTGCCTGCCGACGCGAATGACATCACGGTCGATGCCGAAGCCAACGTACTTGGCCCCGAACAATACGTCTCCGGCAGGTGACGTTGCACCCGGCGCGACCTTTGATGGCAACGGCGGCGTATCGCTCAAAGTTACGTCCTGGTTCGCTTGCCCGACGGAATCGGCAGCATCGGCAAGTTTCTCAGAGAACCGCTTGGCGGATCGGTCTGCACGATTTTGAAGGGCCCAGACTTCGAGTCTCGATGTTCGTTTGCGCGAACTGTCAATCGGATCGAACGAAAGCTCCAGCGTTTCCAGAAAGTATCCGGCGTCACGTTCATCGAGGATTTTGGTGCGTTCCCGGTTTGACAGGCGGAACGGCCTGTCGACGCTGAAAGCCGGAGCATCTGCATACGTGACTTTCAGATTTTTGAACGCGATCGTCCGCCCGCGCACCCTCAGCCTTAGGGCCTTGTAGCGGCCTGGGGCTTCTTTTAGATCAATCGACATGCGATCAACGCGCAAATCGATGTCTTCTACAGCAATCCGCTTCCAGCTATCGCCGCGTGCAGCCGAAGCATTGATCGAAAAACCAAGCAACGCGGTCCACCCGATCACTAGTGTGAGGATGTAGGCCCGCGCGCCTGCCACCATTATCCAGCCGGTTCTTCTGACGGTTAGGGCAGCAGACGCTGGCGTGATGAAATGGTGGCGCATGAACGAACTCCCTAGTAGTGCGAAAAAATCGGCTGGCATTGATTGCGGCCGGCCCAATCGAAATGGCATGAATCTGATGGCAGGCGGCGGCTGGAATTGGGCAGCATGACATGGGATTTGTTTTCCCTAAGCTTGTTCTAGAATAGGCAGCCGACGAATTGAAGGCCGGGAGGCCGTTCATGCGCATTGCAAGCATCACAAATTTTTTCCAATCATCAGATGCCGAAGCCCGGCGCCGGCTGATTGGCCAGGAGCAGCCATGATGTCGAATTCCCCTGCCGCCAACGCGGGCCACGCCCCCCAAGGTGCAAGTGGCGCAGCCCCAGAGCGCCGGCAGATCGAAAC
>CAYGRH010000021.1:12507-19256 GCA_964352165.1 uncultured Hyphomicrobiaceae bacterium
CGACAAGACGTGGTCGACGTCGTTGAAGTTGCTCGCGACCATCGCGTTCCAATTATTCCTTTCGGCGGCGGCACCTCGCTGGAAGGCCACGTCAACGCCCCGCTTGGCGGCATATCACTTGATGTTGCTGCGATGAACCAGATCGTCGCGGTCAATGAACGTGACCTTGATTGCACAGTTGAAGCCGGCGTCACGCGAGCAGCCTTGAATACGTACCTGCGCGATACCGGGCTTTTCTTTGCGGTGGATCCGGGAGCTGAAAGCGCGACGCTGGGCGGGATGGCGTCCACCCGTGCCTCCGGCACCTGCGCGGTGCGGTATGGCACCATGCGCGAAACGGTGTTGAGCCTGACTGCCGTGATGGCCGATGGATCGGTCGTGAACACTGCAAGCCGGGCGCGCAAATCGGCTGCGGGTTATGATTTAACACGGCTGCTGGTTGGGGCGGAAGGCACGCTCGGCATAATCACGGACTTGACCGTCCGGCTTTATGGAATTCCCGAGAAGGTCGTCGCAGCGGTCGCACCGTTCGAGACAATCGATGGCGCATGCAACGCAACGATCCTTGCCATTCAGTTGGGTCTTGGACTGGCGCGCATCGAATTGCTCGATGCCATGCAGATTGCAGCCGTCAACAAGTATGCGCACATGCAACTGGCTGAAAAGCCGACTTTGTTCATCGAGTTTCACGGCACGCCGGCCGCCGTGGACGAGCAGGTCCAGCTATTCAAGCAGATCGCCCAGGAGGACGGAGCGATTGGCTTTGATTGGGCCGAGCGCGAAGAAGACCGGCGCAAACTCTGGAAAGCGCGCCACGACGCCTTATGGGCGATCAAGACCGAATGGCCCGGACGAAGCATCCTGGTCACCGATGTCTGTGTTCCGATTTCACGACTTGCCGATTGCCTCAACGAAACGCAAGCAGACATCGCCGAGCATGGATTGACGGCCCCCGTCGCAGGCCACGTCGGTGATGGCAACTTCCACCTCATTATCCCATTCGATGCCCAAGATAGTGCTGAGCGCGACCGCGTCGATCATTTTACCGAAAGACTGGCCCATCGCGCGATATCGATGGAGGGCACATGTACCGGCGAGCATGGGATCGGTCAGGGAAAAATGGCGCTGCTGAGCAGGCAAGCCGGGACAGGCATTGAAGTGATGCGGGCTGTCAAACAGGCACTTGACCCTCAAAACATTCTTAATCCCGGGAAAATTTTCTGAACTTTTTCTCATGCCAACAGCGCTTGATGCGTCTGTTTCCAAGGCTTTGGACAGTTAATATTCGGTAATTCGTCAGTGTCGGGAACTTATCCTTAACGCCGCAAAGGCTACTTTCCGGGTTCGGCGGCAGCAATGTCTGGCGCCGATCAGTATTGCGTAATCGGAAGTATCAGCACCCATGGTGGTGAAGGTCAGACGAGAGCGCCCGGATCAGAGGCGCCACCATCGCGTCACCGCACCTATATTCGTAGAGGTCGGTGGGCACAGGATGCGTGCGGCCGATTGGTCGCTCGGCGGCCTTCGCGTGGAAGAATTTCCAGGCCCGGTTCCGGCTATCGGTTCAAGCGTATCGCTTGATCTCACGCTTCCTTTTCAGGGCTTTGACGTTTCGTTCTCAGCGACCGCCGACGTCGTGCGCATCAACGCGGCAACCCGAATGTTTGCAGTTCAGTTCACGCAACTGGGCGAGCGGGAACGCGAACTGATGCAGCACTTCATCGAAGAGCTGGTGCGCGGTTCGATGACCGATGTCGAAGACACAATTCAACGCATCGACGTGCCGGTGACGCCTGCCTCGCTGCAACCCGATCTGCCGTCTCCAGCACCGGCTCCACCCCAGACGGCTTCACACAAGACACCTGGAACGGCTCTTGCCCGCCGCGCGCCCCTGGCCCGCATACCGTTGAAAACGGTTGCGATGTCGGCGTTCTACATTATCGCCGGCCTGCTCATCTTCAGTTATGCCGGCCTCCTCGGCTATTCGAATTTCTTCCGTTTGGAAGTGCAGACCGCGGTTATCACAGCACCTCTAGAAACCGTTGAAGCGCAGGTGGATGGCCGGGTCGAGTGGGCCGGGCTGAAGCCGGGAGATACGGTTCGTCCTGGTGAAGTCATTCTCAAGTTGATGGACAGCCAGCTTGAGCGAGAGATCGAGCTGGCTGACATTGCCGTGCGCGAAAGAAAGGCGAAGCTCGCATTTCTCAAGCGCCGCCATGCTGACGAGCTTGAGCGCATCCGCGGCTTTGCCACCGTTGAAATGAAGAACGTGCAGCAAACCAAGCTGGACGTGGAATCGCTGCAAGCTGAATGGGAAACGGCAAAGCGGCAGCTTGAGCGGTTGGAAACGCTGGCGGCAAAAGGCTTCACGACGGCTGCCAAGCTGGATGAAGCCCGTATCCGCGTCACGACCTTGGAAAAAAAGCTGGCCAAACAGCGCATTGAACTAGCTTCGCGCGTGGATCTGGCCGACCAGAATATCGGTCGCCGCCTCTATACCGGCGACGATCTCGTCGGCAAGGTCGATGAGCTTGAAGCCGAGGTGCGACTTGCAGAGCACGAAATCCAGCTCTCGCAGCAGCGCCATATCGCCAGCCTCAACATGCGCGCCAGCCGCTCCGTGCGCGCGCCCTTTGAAGGCACCATCCTGTCCTTGCCGCGTCTCGACGATGCCAGCGTGCGCCGCGGTGATGTGGTGGCAATCGTAGAACAGCGCCGGAACCGTGAGATCACGGCCTTCCTGAACCAGGACGAGATCATGCGGGTTGGCATGGGTGATGAAGCCCTGCTCTACATCCCGGCACTTGGCGAAACGCTGAAAGGCCGTGTTGCTAATATCGACAGGACAAGCGGTTTCATCCAGGAGCAGAACCAGCGCCAGAACCCTGGGTATTCCTGGCGCGGGCCGGCCGACCGGACCGCCAAAGTAACGATCAGGTTCGATGATCCCCGGCTCGTTTCCAATGCCGAGCGATACCGCTCCGGCCTGCCGGTCATCGTCGTCTTCGAGCAGCGCTCAACCAACTCGCTGTTCTCGGCAATCAGCCAGAAGTTTTCACTGCTG
This sequence comes from uncultured Hyphomicrobiaceae bacterium, assembly GCA_964352165.1. GTDB lineage: Bacteria > Pseudomonadota > Alphaproteobacteria > Rhizobiales > Hyphomicrobiaceae > CAYGRH01. The sequence continues at coordinate 15,572 of CAYGRH010000021.1, forward strand.
TGAGGGGAGCGGCCACCATGCGCGCACCGCTCTACAGCGAGGCCGTTCGGCGAGCCGACCCCTCCATGGAGCTGTCGTTTCTCGAAAAGTGGTCGCCCGCGGTCCAGCTCAAAATCGCGATCTATTTCGCGGTTTGCTTCATCCTCTTGAACCATCTCCCCAACGCCATCTGGAACCCGCAGGCGCGCGAATTCGTCTACGTCATCGGTGCCATCGGTGTGTGGCGTTATCTATGGTGGTTCAACCACTGGATGCGCGCGTTGATCTTCGCGAATTTCACATATCCGAAGATTCGGTCCCGTGCCGAAGCTGTATGGAATTCGGGCTGGCGGCCGCGCCGCATCCACATTCAGATGACCACCTTCCGCGAACATCGCGAGATTTCCGAAGCCGTCATTCGCGGCCTCGTCACTGAGATCCGTGAAGCGGGTGTTCCTGCAACGATATGGCTGGGTTCGAGCGAAGCCGAGGACGAGCGCCAGATCGCCGAACATCTCAAGCTGATCGGCGGCGATTGCGACATCACTCTGCGCATCATCCGCCAGAACCAGCCGGGCAAACGTGTCGCCATAGCGCTCATATTGCGGGCCATGTCGCGTGCAGGGCTGGGCAAGGATGACATCGTTGTCTTCATGGACGGCGACTTCGTTTTACACCCCGGCGCCATCCGCAAGTGCTTTCCGCTGTTTGCACTTGACCCTGACCTGCATGCCCTGACCACTGACGAGCACGTGCTCGTCAAAGGCCCGAAGTGGATGCAGACTTGGCTCGACATGCGCTTTGCACAGCGTCGGCTCGCCATGCAGTCCCACGCGCTTTCAAACCGCGTTCTCACATTGACGGGCCGCTTTTCCGTCTTCCGCGCGACGCATATCGTCTCCCATGAGTTTATCCGACTGCAGGAAGCCGACTTCCTCGACCATTGGCTGTGGGGACGCTTCCGGTTTCTATCAGGAGACGACAAAAGCTCCTGGTACTGCCTGCTGCGCCACGGCGTAAAAATGACCTACGTGCCGGATGCATCCGGCACGACCATCGAAGTGGTGGACGGCTCGGGCTATCAGCGCATGGTTGAAAACCTCCGGCGCTGGTCTGGTAACATGCTCCGCAACGGTCAACGCGCCATCGAACTTGGTCCGACGCGCATGCCATTCTTTATCTGGTGGTGCTGCGTGGACCAGCGACTGGCAATTTGGACCATGCTTTTCAGCCCACTGCTTGCCATCGTCGGGTCGATAAAGGTTGGTGCAGGGTTTATTTTGTCTTACATCGTGTTTATTGCCCTAACACGCATGCTTTTGTCGCTTGTGTTGTTTTCTTATGCCCGCCGCGTAGATCTCGGCTTCATTTGGACGCTTTATGCAAACCAGATCCTCAATGCCACTGTCAAAGTCTACATGATGTGGCGGTTGGCAAAGCAGAAATGGGCAAACCGTGGAAACCAGAAGCAGGGAATGGCGGGGCCGGGTTTGGCGGCGCAAGCTCGCGATGCCATGGCATTTTATCTGACAACGCTTTCGTTTTGTTCGCTTTTGTTGATTGTTATGCTTTACACAAAGTTACTGGCGATTCCCAGTTTCGGTTTCGTTTCAGCAGTATTTTTCGGCTGAACTATTTAAAATTGCGATTGTTCCTTTCACTGTATTCCCATACCGATTTGCGACTGTGATCCCAGTTCGACGGCAACTCGCTCTGCCCTACTTCTCGAACGCCTGCTGAGACAACGTCCCGGCATGTGGTTCCAAGGCAGCTGTGCAGCGCGTGATACGCCCCGATCCGGAATACGGCCGGCAATGTCCGGTTTGCTTGGGAGCACTTACGACAATGAACATGACATCACCGCTTGGCGCGAAAGCTGAAACGAAAGCCTGTCCCGCTGCCAGTCTGACCCTTGGACTTGATAAGCCGGCAATCAGCGTAGTTGGTCTGGGCTACGTCGGCGCGGTCTCAATGGCCTGCCTGGCCCATCTTGGCTTCCGCATGGTCGGTGTTGACGTGTCGCTGGACAAAGTAGCCTCCATCAAGGCCGGCCGCTCGCCGATCGTCGAGGAAAGTCTCGGCGACTTGCTGGAAGCTGGCGTCGAGGCGAACCTCATCGACGCGACCGAAAACCTCGTCGCAGCCGTGTTGAATACCGACGTGACCTTCCTCTCGGTCGGCACCCCGACGTCCGAAGATGGAAGCTGCGATCTGACCTATGTGCGCCAGGCATCCCGCGCCATCGGCCAGGCGATCGCCATGAAAGAAACCTACCACGTCGTCGTGCTCCGCTGCTCGGTTCCACCCGGCACCACGCTCGATGTCGTCGCACCCGAAATCGAAGTCGCTTCCGGCAAGCGGCTGGGCGTGGATTTCGGCGTCTGCTTCAACCCCGAGTTTCTGCGCGAAGGCGTTGCAGTGGCAGACTTTTTCGCTCCCCCGAAAACTGTCGTGGGGGCGTCCGATGCCCGCGCCATTCAGACCGTCGCGTCAATCTATTCGTCGATCGAAAAGAACGTGATTTACACGTCGATCGCGGCAGCCGAGATGGTCAAGTATGTGGACAACGTTTGGCACGCAACCAAGGTTGCGTTCGGTAACGAAGTCGGCCGGTTGTGCAAGGCGCTCGAGATCGACAGCCACGACGTCATGAACATCTTCGTTCAGGACACAAAGCTCAATCTGTCGCCCTATTACCTGAAGCCGGGCTTCGCCTTTGGCGGGTCCTGCCTGCCCAAGGAAGTGCGCGCCGTCGGTCACCTTGCAGCCGAGCTCGACGTCAAGGTGCCGCTGATCGACTCTTTGATGCCATCCAACATTAATCACGTTGAAACGGCTATTGGCATGCTGGCCAAATTCTCCGGCAAGCGGTTCGGTTTCTTGGGTGTGACGTTCAAGCCCGGCACCGATGATCTTCGCGAAAGCCCCACGCTTGACGTGATGGCCGCATTGATGGCGCGCGGCGAAGAGATCAAGGCATATGATCCGAACCTACGCTTCGGCCCCATGCTGCGCGGCCAGATCGAGTACGTGCGTCATGCTGTTCCACGCCAGGCAGCCCTTATGGACGAACTCGAGAGTTTGTCGGTTGCCGCGCTTGATGAACTGATGAAGGGCAGCGATGTGATCATCGTCAGCCATGCGACTGAGGAATTCCGCAATGCAGTGCAATCTCGCGATAAGAGCATTGAAGTGCTCGACCTTGCTCGCCTGTTCAAGGAAAAACTAGACGACGCCACGTATCACGGCATTGCCTGGTAGGCATCCTCGTCGTGAAAAAAAAGGGCGAACCCGAACATATGGCATTCGCTGCCAATCGATTATGCTTGCTGAAGCATTAAGAGAAACGCTCAAATGCGGTCGGGATTTTAAGAAAAAGTAATGCCGTCTTTGAACGCACTGTTTTAAATTCATCTGTATTGTCTGTCTCATGGATAAACCCGGGCGCGATCGGAGTGTCGCTGTTTTGTGGTGAGGAATGCCAAAAAAGAGCTGCGAGCAGCAGTTCGAGTATTGGGTGGTAATGACCGGTCGAAAGAACCGGTGGCACGATAGGAGCCAGATAAGACGATGAGCGTTATTAAAGGAACCGGGAGCCAGGAATCACTCGCAGGTGCTTCTGAATCCGACATCATCTTTGCCGAAGGCGGAAATGACGTGGTAAAGGGCGGCGCCGGTGATGATCGCATCCACGGCGGTGGCGGCG
>CAYGRH010000022.1:0-14051 GCA_964352165.1 uncultured Hyphomicrobiaceae bacterium
GTGAAGTTCGAAACGCCGCCACCGGGCGAAGAAGGACGATACGCAATCGATTTGTTCCTCCTGAAAAACGCGCCGTCAGAACTTCCAAACGACCTGCGCGAAAAACTGAATAAGTGGACCGCGCACCGCTGGATTGTCGTCGTCTCGAAATCTGCGGGCGAGCCACCCATTGGCGAAGAGCGCCGCAAACAGCAGGCGGAGGAACTGGCCGAACTTAAGACGCATCCGCTTCTGAAGGCAGCCTTCGACGTATTTCCAGGTGCGGAAGTATCAGCAGTCAGGCCGCTTGATCCAGGCTCAGATATCGGAAGATCCGCCCAATCGGGTGAACCGGCTTCATCTGACGCAGCGTCTCCACCGCCCGGCAAGAAAGGTGCGAGCCAGGGTTGAACCGGTAGCCTGGGCGAAGCCATACTGCCGGCTGTCCACTCCGATTTTGGCGCACCGACTGGACAGCTTGGCGTCACACCACGATATACCGGCACACATACCGGTTGCCCGCAGGCGCTGTCGCGTCGGGCCCCTCACATTGGGAGAAGACGATGAAAGACCTCATGGGCATGATGAGCAAGGTCAAGGAAATGCAGGCCCGCATGCAGACCATGCAGGAAGAACTCGCCGATATCAGCATCGAAGGCAGATCCGGCGGGGGCCTTGTGACCGTTACACTGAACGGCAAAGCCGAAATGCAAAAAGTCGCAATTGATCCGTCTCTGATGAAGGCCGACGAGGTCGAAATCCTCGAAGATCTTATCGTTGCAGCCAGCCAGGACGCCAAGTCCAAGGTCGAAGCGGTCATGCAGGAGAAGATGGCGGAAGTCACGGGCGGCCTGCCGATCCCGCCGGGCATGAAGTTGTTCTGATAAGGCCGCACCGGTGGCACTGCGAAAGCCAGCATCTGCGGCGGCCGCTGCTCGAGAAGAATCGCGCTAAAAGGCCGTCATGCGAAACAGGAAGTCAGCCGGTCCGGAAATCGAACGCCTCATCCAGCTTTTAAGCCGGTTGCCGGGGCTTGGACCACGGTCGGCACGCAAAGCGGCGCTGACGCTGATAAAGCGGCGAGAGGAATTCCTCATTCCGCTGGCTCAGGCCATGTCCGATGCCGTCGACAAGGTTCGCGAGTGTCAGACCTGCGGCAACGTTGATACGCTCGAACCCTGTAGCCTATGCCGCGATGAACGCCGCGATCCGGCCATGATCGTTGTCGTGGAGGAGGTCGGCGACCTCTGGGCGCTGGAGCGCGCCGGTGTCGTCAACGCGCAGTATCACGTGCTGGGCGGGAACCTGTCGCCTCTCGACGGCGTCGGCCCCGATCAACTGAGGATCGATGGGCTTCTGAAGCGGGCGGCAGACCCGCAGGTCCGCGAAGTTCTGCTGGCCTTGAACGCCACCGTCGAAGGCCAGTCGACGATGCATTACCTCAAGGAAGTGCTTGAACCCTCCGGCGTTATCGTTTCCGAGATCCAAAAGGGCGTTCCCGTCGGTGGGGAACTCGACTATCTGGATGAAGGCACACTGGCTGCGGCCATTCGCTCGCGCCGAACCATCTGATACTTGCCGCCGTTCTGATACACAGAGGGCGGTGAATTTCTGGCTTCCCCCGTTTGTGCCCGCATGCAGCCTGGGCATCCCACTCCCCGCCAATGCAATGCCGGTGCTCAACCGTTGTTGCGGCTACGGCAGGACACAGTACGTGCCAATCGATACGCCTGTTGAAATCCCGGCATCCGGCTCGCCGGCTGATCTTGCGCCGAAACGTCAGCGCGCCGCGCGCTCAAGCCAGCCGCCGCCGAAGTTCGTCACCGGATCCTTGCTACGCCACATCCTGGTCATGACGGGAACCGGTGCACTGGGCCTCATAGCCATTTTTATAGGCGATCTCGCCAACATCTTTTTCCTCAGCCTGCTTGATGACACCGCTATCGTGGCCGCCATCGGCTATGGCAGTTCCATCATCTTCCTGACGATCTCAATCGGCATCGGCCTCGCAATTGCCGCAACAGCCCTGGTTTCGCCTGCGCTGGGAGCTGGCCGCCGGGTTCGGGCACGCCGCTTGGCGACCAACGCCATGTTGTGGTCGCTTGTTGTCTCTTCGATCCTGGCGGTATGCGTCTGGCTGTCGATCTCGACGTTATTGGAGATGTTGGGGGCCCAGGGCCGCACAGCCGAACTGGCCTCCAGTTACTTGACGATCCTCGTGCCAGCTTTGCCGCCACTTGCCATCGGCATGTCGGCATCGGCAATTCTGCGCTCTGCCGGCGATGCACGCCGCGCCATGAACGTCACCCTTTTGGGGGCGATCACCAACATCGTACTCGACCCGCTTTTCATCTTCGGATTCGGATGGGGGATCGAAGGCGCTGCGATTGCCTCGGCCTGCTCCCGCTTCACTGTTCTTGCTGTCGGTCTTTACGGCGTCGCCCGGGTCCACAACCTCATTGCGCGGCCGCGCCTCCGGCCGTTCCTGAAGGACGCACGGCCCCTGGCCTACGTCGCGGTGCCTGCCGTCGCCACGAACATCGCAACGCCGGCGGCCAACGCGTATGTAACGTCCATGATTTCGAACTACGGCGACAGCGCCGTCGCCGGATGGGCAATCATCGGCCGAGTCCTGCCGGTCGCTTTCGGAGCAATCTACGCGCTATCGGGCTCCGTCGGCCCCATCATCGGTCAGAACTATGGCGCCCGCGATGAAGCCCGCATGCGCGAAACGCTGACCGTTTCCATCGGAGTGACGGCAGCCTTTACGCTGGCCGCCTGGATCGCCCTCGCCTTGATGGCAAACACCATTGTCTGGATATTCCGCGTTGAGGGAGAGGCCGCCGAGTTGATTCGTGTTTTCTGCTACTGGCTCGCGCCATTCTTCGTGTTTCTCGGCATACTTTTCGTCTCAAACGCAATTTTCAACACTTTAGGCAGGCCGCAGATATCAACAGCATTGAACTGGGGGCGCGCGACCATCGGTACGGTTCCATTCGTCATGCTGGGTGCCTCACTGGCCGGTGCGGAGGGCGTTCTGGCCGGAAACATGGTCGGAGGCATCATCTTCGGCCTACTCGGGGTCACCATTGCCTATGGCCTGATTGCGAAAATCGGCCGGGAATTCTGAGGCTTTCCGATAACGGACACTTGTTGTGCGCATGTTTGCCGGGCTAGAAATCATGCGATCAAGCAATCCTGGCACGAAGGCGCGTTTTGCGCCCCCGTACCTGTCCGCCGAAACACGCAAGGCCGAAAACCAGGGCTCAATCAAACAGGTGCCATTCACCGGCCCGGCCTGTTTGGCCCGCACGAAGGAAAGCGTTTGACCGAGGCATCCAAAGGTCCAGGCTCTGATCCAGCCGCTTCTTCTGGCGGTTCGCCGGAATCGGTGTCCGGAAAAGCGACAGGCTGGGCAGGCGCCGTCCGCCGCGGTTTGCTGGAATTGCCGCGTTTTCAAAAGCGGGCGCTATTGGTTTTCTTCGATTTTGCAAGCCTGACGTTCATCGTCTGGGCTGCCATGACACTGCGTTATGGAGACTATTACGTCCCCGCCGACGCCAAGGCGGCCGCCTTGATGCTGCTGGCACCCATCATCACTGTCTCAACCTTTGCCTGGTTCGGGCTTTACCGGCTCGTCACCCGCTTCATCGGCTTCAGAGGTGCTGTCCGCATTGCCGCCTGCGTCGGGCTGTCGGTGCTGATCTGGTCGCTCATCGTGTTCATGTCGGGTCAGCACGGAATCCCGCGCACGGTGATCTTTACCTACGGCCTTGCTGCTGCCCTTGTCGCAACCCTCAGCCGCCAATTTGCAGGGCTCATTCTAAAAAGCGCGGGCATCCGCATTCCCAAGCTTCCCCTCGATATCGATCGCAAGCCGGTCCTGATCTACGGCGCAGGCGAGATGGGCGTTCAGCTTCTGCAGGCGTTGCGCGGCGTCGTGGATTATGAGCCAGTCGGCTTCATAGATCCCGAACCCTCTATGTGGGGCCAGTACCTCGGCGGCATCAAAGTCTATCGGCCGGAAAAGATCGGCCACATCATCGAGCGTGCAGGCGTCAAGGAAGTCCTTCTTGCCGTTTCCGAAGGTAAGCGCCGCGAACGCCGCCAATTGCTGACCGAGCTGGAGAGCTATCCCGTCGCGGTGAAGGTCCTCCCTGCGATGGAGGACATCGCAACTGGCCGCGTCGGCATCACCGATGTACGCCCGCTCGAAGTCGAAGACCTGTTGGGCCGCGACCCTGTCCCGCCTGACTTGAAGCTCCTGTCCCGCTCGATCACCGGAAAGTCGATCCTCGTGACAGGTGCCGGCGGGTCGGTTGGTTCCGAACTCGTTCGCCAAATTCTCAAGCAAGGCCCGCGCACGCTCGTTCTCCTCGATATTTCCGAGCCCGCGCTTTACGGCATCGAGATAGAGATTTCCGAGGAGATCGCACGGCTCGCGGGCAAACAGTCGCCAGCCCCCAAGCTGGTCTCCGTGCTGGGCTCCGTCCTTGATGAGCCCGTTGTCCGCCGCGCAATCACGGAGCACGGTGTCCAGACCATCTATCACGCCGCGGCCTACAAGCATGTGCCCATTGTCGAGCACAACGCGGTGGTCGGCCTGCAGAACAATACGTTTGGATGCGCGGCCATCGCCCGCATGTCACGCGATCTTGGTGTCGAGCGCTGCGTCCTCATCTCGACCGACAAGGCCGTGCGGCCAACGAACGTCATGGGGGCAAGTAAACGCCTGGGTGAGTTGATCCTTCAGGCTCATGCCGCTGAAAAAGACGTCGGCACCGTCTTCACGATGGTCCGCTTCGGTAATGTCCTCGACAGCTCCGGTTCGGTCGTCCGCCGCTTCCGCGATCAGATCGCATCCGGTGGTCCGGTGACGGTCACGCACCCCGAAGTCATCCGCTACTTCATGTCGATCCCGGAAGCTGCCGAACTGGTCATTCAGGCCGGTGCCATGGCGACCGGTGGCGAGGTCTTCGTTCTCGACATGGGTGAGCCCGTCAAGATCGATGATCTGGCGCGCCTCATGGTGCAGCTCGCAGGCCTCGAACTGCGCTCGTCAGATGCGCCGGATGGCGAGATCGATATCGTTTATACGGGTCTGCGACCCGGCGAAAAGCTCTACGAGGAACTGCTGATAGGTGCCAACACGACCGGCACCGAGCACGCCCGCATCATGCGCTCCGATGAGCCGTTCCTGCCCAGCGACGAACTGAGCCGCGAACTGGCCCAACTCAAAGCGGCCATGAAGGATTTCGACACCGAGGCGATCCACGCCGTCCTGATGCGGACTGTCGAGGGCTACCTCCCACCCGAATTGTTACCCGGCTCTGAATCCCCGTCTCGCGTCTGGGCCACAACGTCCAGGACGCTGCACTGACATGACCAAATCGCCGCTTGCGCCATCGGGCGTTAAACGCATCGCGCTGTTTGCGGAGGATTCGCGCGCGTTCATCTCCGATGCAGCGCTGATCAAAGCCATCACCGATGCCCGCCATAAGGTGCGCTGCTACGCTCCCGTTTGGGATGCCGAAGCCGCAGCCCTCGTAAACACATTGTACGGTGAGACCGAAATCGTCGCCCTTACGCCGTCGGGCTGGGCTTTGATGCGCGAACGCAAAGCCGTCTCCGATCTGGCAAAATCGATTGCCGACTGGAAGGCCGGCGTCGTGTCGGTCCGCGGAGCAAGCCTCTTCAATCTGGTTCTGCCCGCCGCGCGCAAGGCCAAGGTCGCACGCACCATTGCCCTCATCGACAACATGGCAACTGAAAGCGACATCCCGGGCGGCGGTGACGACGAATTGGCCGACCACGCGCTGCTGCGGAAAGCTTGCGCGCTGGCTGGAACGGCGCTTTTCATGAATCGGGACGATGCCAATAACGCCCTTCAGCGCGGCATAGTGCAGGATCCTGCGAAAACCGCTGTTTCCCCGGGCACGGGTGTCGATGTGGCAGAACACGCGGTGCTGCCCCTTCCCGCGATCGGTCAGGGGCTGGTGTTTGCCATGCAAACGAATGCCGACGCAGCCTCCGGTGCTGAGAGCTTCGTTCGCGCAGCCCTTTCCCTCAAGCCCCATGCCCCGGCAACGCGCTTCATTCTTGTGCTGGAGCCATCGCGTTCCGCCCGCAGCATCGACCTGGAGACGGTCAAAGATCTGGCAGGCGACGTGGTCGAAGTGCGCGATGCCAATGCTTTACAACCATTGCTCACATCTGAAGCCAAGGCCCCCGGCGATTCGCCCGTGAACGATCCGCAGAATTCTCCGAAAGATGCTGGCACTGGCTATCTGTCTGAATGCCACGTTGCCGTTTATGCGCCGCGCTCAGCCTCCGCCCCTGAGACGCTATGGACCGCAATGGCTGCGGGACGGCCGATCATCGCATCCGATGCCCCCGGCTGCCGCGACACCGTCGACGAACGGGTTAACGGCTGCCTCGTAAAGCCGGGGAGCGATTCTGCGCTGGCTTCAGCCATGCAGAGTTTCCTGCGCCGCCCCGATCTCATTCCGGCAATGGCTCGCGCCAGCCGCTCCAAGGCGGAACGCATGTTCGACCGCAAAGTCGTCATGCCGGGCCTGCTCAGCGTCTACGGGCTAACTGATTGATCGAACTAGGCAATCAGCACGTAGGCGATTGGCGGCAACGTGTTTCAACGCCTTGCAATAACAAGTGTTTATCTGTCGGCTGATTTTTACCGCAGACCGGCTGAAACTTCGCCGCAATCCGCGTCGATTTTGATGCCGGGCGCAGCATACCCATATCGGTGGTCGGTGCCCGGCTGCGAGAAGCCTGCGAGAAGTCCTGCGAGGAAATCGAATGCGCGAAGGCAGACACGTTAGCGTCATTATCCCGGCGCGCGATGAAGAGCACGCTATTGCCAAGGTCCTTGCTGAAATCCCAGCCTGGGTGGACGACGTCATCGTGGTCGATAACGGGTCGCGCGATGGAACCGCTGCGGCTGCCCGCTCAGCCGGCGCGCGCGTCATCCTTGAGCCTCAACGCGGTTATGGCGCGGCCTGCCTGGCTGGCATCGCCGCCATGAAGAATACCGATGTCGTGGTCTTCCTCGACGGCGATTATTCCGATTATCCAGCCGATATGAGCGGCCTCATAACTCCGATTCTGAAGGGGCGCGCCGACCTCGTCATCGGCTCGCGCGTGAACGAAAACCTCGAACCCGGTGCACTGACCCCGCAGCAACGCTTTGGCAACTGGCTGGCGACCCGGCTCATCCGGATGATCTGGGGCACGCGGTTTACGGATCTTGGGCCCTTTCGCTGTATCACCCGCGAGGCACTGGGCAATCTTTCCATGCGCGACCGCGACTTCGGCTGGACGGTCGAAATGCAGATCAAGGCGGCCGAGCAGGGCCTGCGCTGTGCCGAGGTGCCAGTGCGCTATCGCAAGCGCATCGGACAATCCAAAATCTCCGGCACGGTCAGCGGTACGGTGCGTGCAGGCACCAAAATCCTCTCGATCATAGCAAAGCGGGCGCTGATGCCATCCGACCGCGGCCGTGTGCCGATGTCATGACGAAGCCAGGCCCGCAGAAGCCCTTGCAGCACTTGAGCTCGGTCGGTGCACTTATCGGTTTCGTCGTGATGGTTCTTGCACTGGGCGATCCGGCCAACGCACAGGAAACGCACCGGTTGCGCGAGCCGGCCACCAGCTACGAATTCCACCTGATCGATCAGGCAGGGCTGTCAGGCCTTCGCGCGGCCCTCATCGATCCGGCTCGATTAAGGCCGGGCTTTCGTGCCGTCACCGACTTGCACTTACGGCTGAGTTCAACTGGTGGACAAATTGACGATCTGCTGGCCCTGCAGGATGGCCAAGAGCCCCTGCGCGCCCGTGGGCTCTTCCGTGCCCAGCTTTATGCGGTTGTCGATGGGCGGCTGTACACTGGCGCAATGGCCTGGTGCGGCGGTTGGACAGCCGACACCAGCCAATGTGACGTCGATTGCGAAGGTGGCCGGTTCGCTCTGATCCGCGATCCGCCTCGGTCGCGCCAAGTTGGGCGCATGCAACTCTTGATCGAAAGCGGTAATCTGAATAGCTACAGCGATCCCGGCGGCGTTTCGCTGACAGCGTGCGCTTATGAAACTGGCAGGGAACTGCGGCTGATGCCCTCGGCAAAGCGGCAGAACTACGCAGCCACATTTTCCAGGTAAGGCATGAATTGACCGCGACCGCGTAAGTTCTTATTTCACTGTCATGACCATTCGTCCGATCATAACCATTCCAGATCCCGTCCTGCGCGAGGTCTCCCAACCCATCGAGCAGGTCGATAGCGACGTGTCGCGTCTGATCAATGACATGCTTGAGACGATGTACGATGCGCCCGGCGTCGGACTGGCAGCAATTCAGATCGCTGTGCCCAAGCGCCTGATTGTCATTGACATTGCCGACGAGGACGAAGCCGCCGAGCCTCTTTGCATGATCAACCCAGAGATCGTGGCGCTCGATGAGACTATGCGCACCTACGAAGAAGGCTGCCTTTCGATTCCCGACATTCGCGTTGAAATCGACCGGCCAGCTTCATGCACGGTTCGCTACATCGACCGCAGGGGTGCACCCCAGGAATTGAAAGCCGAAGGCCTGCTGGCCACCGCAATCCAGCACGAAGTCGATCACCTTGACGGCAAGCTCATCATCGATTTTCTCTCCCGGCTGCGCAGAGACATGATTATCCGGCGGTTCAAGAAGATGTCCCGGACGGGCGGTTGAACGCGGGTTCCCGAATGCCTGAGACGACCTGTGCACCATCGCGACCTGGAAGGTTCGTTAGCGACGCACCCTGATCCGTAGTTGCAATTGAAAACTGAAATTCAACAAAGGAGAATGATGTGCGCATTGTTTTCATGGGCACGCCGGAGTTCTCCGTTCCCGCCTTGGCCGAATTGATCGCAGCGGGCCACGACATTGTCGCCGTCTACTCCCAGCCGCCACGTCCTGCCGGTCGCGGGATGTCGGAAAGGCAATCGCCCGTCCACGCCTATGCCGAAAAAAACGGGCTTCCCGTCTTCACGCCCAGAAGCCTGCGAGACCCAGCCGAGCAGGAAGCCTTCAAGGCCCTTGGGGCCGACGCCGCCGTGGTCGTTGCCTACGGGCTCATCCTTCCCTCCGAAATTCTGAACGCGCCGCGGCTCGGCTGCTTCAATATTCATGCATCCGCCTTGCCGCGCTGGCGCGGTGCTGCGCCCATCCATCGCGCCATCATGGCCGGTGACTGCGAAACGGACGTCATGATCATGCACATGGACGAGGGCCTCGATACCGGGCCGGTTTGTCTGGCTGAGCAGGCAGCGATTGGCGATAACACGACGACCGGCGAATTGCACGACACGCTGTCCCAGCTCGGCGGTGGGTTGATCGTTCGCGCGCTGGCAGCCTTGGAACGTGGTTCGCTTGTCTCCACGCCGCAGCCAGACCAAGGCGTGACGTATGCTGCCAAGATCGACAAGTCTGAAGCACGCATCGATTTCACCAAACCGGCAAAAGACGTGCACAATCTCATCCGCGCGTTGTCGCCCTTCCCCGGTGCCTGGTTTGAGGCCCCCGCTGGCGGGCCGGAGCGCACGGCCAATAAGCCTGAGCGCATCAAGGTCCTGAAAAGCCGGATAGCTGAAGGCTCGGGCGCGCCCGGAAAGCTGCTCGACAATGCACTGACGATCGCCTGCGGCACCGGCGCGATCCAGCTCATCGAAGTTCAGCGCGCGGGCAAAAAACCGGCGGCCGCCTCCGAATTTTTGCGCGGTTTCAATCTGAACCCCGGCCAGATCGTCGATACGGCCCTCGGGGGGTGATGCCTGAGCGCAAAGCGTGAGTGCTGAAAGCCTTCGCGTTAAGCATGACGGCGCGCACGATTAAGCACGCCAAGAGGATCGACACGCCGGCTGAATGGGAATACGGTAAAATCAATCAAAATCATAAGATTGATACGGAGTATTCGAGTGATGAGTAAGCTAGTTTTCGGCCTCGGCGCGGTGCTCGCAACGGCCATCGCGTTTCAATCTGCACCCGCTTCCGCTGACGGCAGCACCATCCGCATCGAACCCCGCCCCTACCATGGCGCGATCGTAACGATCGAAGAAGGCGTGCGGGTTTTCCGCCCACTGCCACCGACCAGCCACGTCATCATCAATCCCAACGGCACGCCGCTCAACATCGGCATCTCCGAAAAGCGCGTCTATCAGAATTCCAACAGCTACAACGTCCACGATCATCGCTATTCGGGAAGCCGTCATGTCTACGGCGTCGTGCGCGGCACGCCATCGGGCGGATGCATCCCTGCGGTCGGCTCCTCCTGCTGAGCAATTCCGTTCAGCGGCTCAAAGCAGCATGGCGTTTTGGCTGAAAGCAGCTAGAGCGTGTCAGACCTAGCTGGCGTCATTCTGCCGCGGCGAATTTGGTTCGAGATCGAGTGGACCGGCGAAATGCGTAGCGGGGCTACGGATGAGACGGGATGCGAAGAGATTGGGGCAAATTCGCCCGGCCCTTCGGGTTTCCAAGCGGCGGGGAGCCAGTTCGTCGGCCGGCTTGCCCGTAGCCCCGCTACGCGCTGCACCGCCCTCCTGCTGGCTCCACACGCCGCTTGAGAAACAGAATTGCTTCCAGCTAGGTCTGACACGCTCTAAATAGGCGCCATGCCCCGCTATCGCCTCACCATCGAATATGACGGCACGCCGTTTTCCGGCTGGCAGTCGCAGACGAATGCCCCCGCCGTTCAGGATTCGCTCCAACGGGCGCTTTTCGCGTTCACGAAGGAGACCGTGACGCTGCGCGGTGCCGGCCGCACGGATTCAGGTGTCCATGCACTGGCCCAGGTTGCTCACTTCGATCTCGCCCGGGACTGGGAGCCTTTCCGCATCCGTGAAGCTCTCAATCACCACCTCCGGCCTGATCCCATCAGCATCATCGCCTGTGAGCCGGTTTCGGAAAAATTCGACGCCAGGTTTTCAGCCCTTGCCCGGCATTACCGCTACGTGATCCTCAACCGCCGAGGTCCTCCGGCGCTACTTAAGAACCGCGCCTGGTGGGTGCCCGTGCCCCTCGATGCCGAGGCGATGCACGTCGCGGCCCAGCCGCTGGTCGGCCATCACGATTTCACGACCTTCCGCGCTTCACTGTGTCAGGCAGCCTCCCCCCTCAAGACGCTCGACGCGCTCAACGTCACACGGTCCCGCGATGAAATCGTCGTCACGGCGAGCGCGCGTTCGTTCCTGCACAACCAGGTCCGCTCGATGGTGGGATCGCTGCGGATGGTCGGCGAGGGCAAATGGTCGGTAGGCGATTGCCGTGCGGCACTAGACGCAGCCGACCGCAAAGCGTGCGGGCCTGTGGCCCCGCCTGACGGGCTTTATCTCACGCAGGTCGATTATCCCGACGACGCAGAGTTCGCCGTCGGGAAATGATTGCTTTGGGCGTCAGTGCTCAATCGACGAGAGTCATGAATTCCTGGCGCGTCATGGCGTTGTCGCGGAAGCACCCGAGCATCCGCGATGTGACGAGATCGGTGCCTGGTTTGTGGATGCCGCGCGCAGTCATGCAGTGATGCTCGGCCTTGATCAGGACAGCCACGCCCTGCGGTTGCAGGACCTGATCGATGGCATTGGCGATCTGCGCCGTCATCTTTTCCTGGATCTGCAGCCGCTTTGCATAAACATCGACGACACGCGCGAGTTTCGAAATGCCGACGACACGCCCGCTCGGGATGTAGGCCACCCAGGCCTTTCCGATGATCGGCGCCATGTGGTGCTCGCAATGGCTCTCAAAACGAATGCCGCGCAGCACGATCATTTCGTCGTAGCCTTCGATCTCTTCGAAGGTCTTCTGCAGGATCTCTTCGGGGTCCTGGTCATAACCTCTGAAGTACTCTTCATAGGCCCTGACGACGCGCGCGGGCGTCTCATGCAGTCCATCCCGCGTCGGGTCATCGCCTGCCCACCGCAGGATGGTGCGGATTGCATCTTCGACCTCTTTGCGCTCGGGGCGCGGGCCGGGCTTGGCGTCTTTAAGCGAGAGTTTCTTTGTCAACGGTCCAACCGGTGTGTCCATGGGGTTTCCTGGGCAGGGACGGTCCAGGCTGTCGAGACAAGAGCCAAACCGCACCGCGTTTCCTACGCAAAAACAACGACTGGCCGAAAAGGTAAAGGGGTGATCCCGCTTCCCAGCCGCAACTCATCGTGTTCCCGACCTCAGTCTACGCCATCAACCGCCCCCCGGATCGCTGCAGGCTTATGCCGCCGCTTCGACCACGAGTCCGCGCCGCTTGAGTGCGCCGGTCTTCTCGGCGAGCGGCTGCCACCACCACTGGTTGTCGAGATACCAGTCGATCGTCTTGGAAAGTCCCTGCTGGAACGTGACGGAGGGTTGCCAGCCAAGTTCGCGACCGATGCGCGAGGCATCGATAGCATAGCGCTGGTCATGCCCTGGCCGGTCGGCGACGAACCGGATCAGACCCTGGCGGGATGCGCCGTCGAGCTTGCCTAGACGCTGATCCACGCCATCGCAGATGGCACGCACGACATCAATGTTGCGCAGTTCGTTGTGCCCCCCCACGCAGTATGTCTCGCTCGGAGCGCCTAGTTCGAACACCGTCATCAGCGCTTCGGCATGATCGGCAACAAAAAGCCAGTCGCGGATATTGTCGCCAGCCCCATAGACAGGCAGGGCTTCGCCAGCCGCCGCCTTCAGGATCATCAAGGGGATCAGCTTTTCGGGAAACTGCTCCGGCCCGTAGTTGTTGGAACAGTTGGTGATGACGACGGGCAGGCCGAACGTATGCCCCCAGGCCCGCACCATATGGTCGGAAGCGGCTTTGCTGGCCGAATAAGGCGAGGAAGGATCATAAGGCGTCATCTCGCTGAAGAGCCCCGTCTCGCCAAGCGAACCGAACACTTCATCGGTGGAAATGTGCAGGAAGCGGAAGTTTGCTTGCCGCTCGCCCTTCAGGCGGTCGAATTGGGTCCGCGCAGCGCGCAACAGGTTTGCCGTGCCGACGACATTGGTCTCAACGAAGATGAGCGGGTTCTCGATCGAACGGTCGACGTGGGATTCTGCTGCCAGATGCATCACGCCATCAGGATCGAAGCCCGCAAACACGTCTTCCATCGCTGCCGCATCGCGAATGTCTGCATGAACGAACACGTACTGTCCGGATTTCTCAAGCGGCTCCAGCAGGCGCTGGTCGGCCGCATAGGTCAGCGCGTCGACGTTGACGACACGGTAGCCGTCGCGAACGAGAGCATGGACGACATGCCCGCCGATGAAGCCGGCCCCGCCGGTGACAATCACAGTTTTCATATCGATCTTGCTCCAAGTCGTTGAATGCACCTGCGTGCGAGGCATCAGTCGAACAGGCCCGCTGCTTCGCTGAGCGGCGGGTTCCGTTTGTCTTTTTCGGAAAGGGTGAGGTTGGCTGCGTCAGCCGGCCATGCGATGCCGATTGCTGGGTCGTTCCAGGCGATGCCATGCTCATGGCCCGGCGCATAAAGCGCGCTGACTTTGTAGATAACTTCGGTGTCGTCACTCAGCGTCACGAAGCCATGCGCGAAACCGGCAGGCACGTAGATCTGGTTCCACTCTTCTGCGCTGATCTCGGCCCCAGCCCACTTCCCGAAGGTGGGCGAACTCTTGCGGATATCGACAGCCACATCCCAGATGCGCCCGCGCACAACCCGGACAAGTTTGTCTTGGGCGAACGGAGCGGACTGATAATGCAGACCGCGCAACGTCCCGGCCTTGGCCGAAAGCGAGTGATTGTCCTGAACAAACGTCACCGCGATTCCGGCCTCGGCAAACGCGCTGGAATTGTAGGTCTCGGAGAAAAACCCGCGGTGATCGCCGAATTTGGCCGGACGGATGATTTTCACATCCGCAATATCCAGGGCCTCGACTTCAAGTCTTGCCATTTTATGAACCGCTGTCCCGCGCTTTATCGGGACATGATCAGCCCCATCACACTTCGTCGCGCGCGATCCTGCACCAGGGGTTCTTAAGACGGAGTAAGGCAATTTCCTCGAAAGTCGGATTTCGAGATGGGTAATCAGTTTCTGGTAGGCAATTTCTGC
>CAYGRH010000022.1:14151-18985 GCA_964352165.1 uncultured Hyphomicrobiaceae bacterium
TCCTCGAAAGTCGGATTTCGAGATGGGTAATCAGTTTCTGGTAGGCAATTTCTGCCTGTGCCCGGCGCGCATGCGCCGTAAAAGTAAAAAAAGGAAGACGCAGATGAAGGGGATCATTCTGGCTGGCGGTCGTGGAACGCGGCTGCATCCCATGACGCTCGTGACGTCAAAGCAGCTTCTGCCCGTCTACGACAAGCCGATGATCTACTACCCGCTGACGACGCTGATGCTGGCGGGCATCCGCGAGATCCTGCTGATCTCAACGCCAGAGGATTTGCCGAACTTCAAACAGCTCCTCGGCGACGGCAGCCAGTGGGGACTTGAGCTCAGCTATGCTGAACAGCCCAAGCCCGAAGGCTTGGCGCAGGCCTACCACATCGGGGCCGATTTCGTGTCGGGCCACCGCTCAGCCCTCATCCTGGGCGACAACATGTATTACGGCCACGGACTGACTGATATGCTGCAATCGGCAGCACAGCGCGAAACGGGCGCTACCGTTTTCGGCTACTGGGTGCGCGATCCCGAACGCTACGGTGTCGTCGAGTTCGATAGCGAGGGCAAAGCCATTGGCATCGAAGAAAAGCCGAAGAAGGCGCGCTCGCCGTGGGCCGTGACGGGATTGTATTTCTACGACGAGCAGATCGTCGACATCGCCCGCGATATTAAGCCATCACCGCGCGGCGAACTCGAAATCACCGACGTCAACCGCGCCTACCTCGAAAAGGGCGCGCTCTACGTCGAAAAGCTCGGTCGCGGCTTTGCATGGCTGGATACCGGCACGCCCGACAGCCTGCTGGAGGCAGCGTCCTTCGTGCAGACGTTGGAGAACCGCCAAGGCTTCAAGATCGCCTGCCCCGAGGAGGTCGCATATGTGATGGGCTTCATCGATGCTGACGGTGTTCGCGCCTGCGCCGAACCCATGAAGAAATCGGCCTACGGCGAGTACGTGTTGAGGCTCGTGGCCAAAGTCTAATTCCAGCATTCCGTTATTCCGTGGCTCGCAACCCGCTTCATCGGGCTGCCGCTCGCGCTGGCATTCCACTTGCTTAGATCCATACAGATTGGCCGTCGAATAGCCGATTTGGCGCAAATTGACCCCGGATTCGCAGGATCTGCCCGAATTGCTTAATGAATTTACCCGCGCTGACACACAAGTGCTGTCTTCGGGCGACCTCGGGTTGAAGCTGGAGATTTCCCGTAACCAGGACGAACTCCGCGGAGTTTGGCAGGACCTGGAAACGCGCGCCGGAGGAAGCGTATTCCAGAGCTGGGAATGGTGCAGGTCCTGGTCCGGCTGCGCAGCACAGACCCTGGGCGAGACCTGCGTCGTCATCGTCGGCCGGGACGAAGGCGGCATCGTGCGGCTCGTTCTGCCCTTCGGTATGAGAGTTCGCGCAGGCGTCCGCCAACTGGGCTGGTTCGGGCAATCGCATTCCAACTACGGGCTTGGCGTAATCGACCCGGCAATCGTTGACCGGCTCACCCCGGACGCAGCAGCAACACTCCTCAACACCATCGGCAATGAACTGAAAGTGGATTTGATCCACCTCGCAGGCCAGCCCCAGGATTGGGGGGGCAGGCTCAATCCTTTCGCCCGGCTTGCCGGCGTTTCAGATGCCAACGACACGTACTGGATTGAGCTCGAACCCGACTTCGCCTCGCAGCGCGCGCGGCTTTTCTCATCGCGAAAACGCTCGCAGCTCAAGCGGAAGGAAAAAAAGCTCTTTCAGGGAGAACGCGGTGCCTACGTGCGGGCGGGAACAGCCGCGCAAAAGCAGCAATTTCTCGACGTATTCTTTGAGCAGAAGCGATCTCAACTCGATGACATGGGTGCCGACAACGCTTTCGCTTCCGCCGAAATCAAACAGCATTACCGCACGCTCATCACAGACACAGGCCCGCAGAGCGGCTTGATCCTTGATGCCGTAGTCGTTGACGATTACCCCGTCGCGGTTGCTCTGCAGATGCGCCAGCAGAACGGCCAGCAGACGTGCATGTATCTGCTCAACAGCTCGATTGCCCCAGGCCAGCACTCCGCATCCTCGCCAGGAGCGCTCCTCCTGCACCACTGCATCGACCTTGCGCATGCGGCTGGGGCAACAAGATACGATCTCGGCCCCGGAACGTTGCCGTATAAGCTTGAGTGGCAGCCGACAACCGTCCCGCTCATCAATTCCGTCCTGCCGCTGACGATTAAAGGATTGGCGGCAGCCTCTTGCATGACGCCTGCCATTATGGGCAAGCGATTACTCAAACGCTCAAAGCATCTGCGCCCCTTGGCACAGGCGATGCGTCGTAGTTTCTCGACTGGCGGTTCACAAACAGCCTTGACCGGTGCGGGAACTGGCTCGGGCCCAACATAGCCAACGTCGGATATGTCTTGGCCTGAAGTGACGATGGATTTTGTTAGGCCGGCACCTCAGCGGCAACATGCCGGCTAGGTGTGGCATGATCTTCAGCCGCCGTGCCAAACACTCACCCCAACGGCGCGAGATAGTGTTCGTCGCTGACGTGTTCGAGCCATTGGACGTGCGCGCCTTCCTCCGTCGCCTCCTGAAACGCCAGATGGACCATGCCCTGCGTCGGCGACGCGCCGTGCCAATGCTTTTCGCCGGGCGCGATCCAGACCGTATCGCCAGGTTTGATTTCCTCGATAGGCCCGCCTTCGAGTTGGATCCGGCCTACGCCGGAAACCACGATCAGCGTTTGACCCAAAGGATGCGTGTGCCAAGCCGTGCGCGCGCCGGGCTCGAATGTGACGCGCAAGCCCCGCAGCCGCGCAGGCTCTTCGGCCTGGATCAATGGGTCCTGCCAGACCGTGCCGGTAAAATAATCTGACGAAGCACGTACGGAAGGCCTCGTTCCTTCACGATGGATTTTCATGCAATGCTCGCCTCCTTTGATGCGCGGTCTACAACGCTCGATGACTTACCATTGACCATCAGGCGTCAAGCCACGAACTTTGCCAGCCGGCCAGTTCGATTTGGCTGCGAAGCTTCGAACCTATCATGGCAGCATTCACGCTGCGCGCATCAAGCTGATTTGAGCGAAGCCTTTTGATCAAAGAACAAGGCTTGGCTGATGACGGCCTTTAGCGTTGCTGGTTGAAACGGCTTGGTCAGCAAGAACGTCGGCTCCGGCCGGTCTCCGGTGAGGAGGCGTTCCGGATACGCTGTGATGAAAATGACAGGAGCCTCGAACCGCGTAAGAAGTTCGTTGACCGCGTCAATTCCCGAGCTGCCGTCTGCAAGCTGGATATCCGCCAGCACGAGGCCTGGGAACTTATCACCGATAACGCCAGTCGCTTCGTCCTTTGTTCGGGCGACCCCCATGCACCGATGGCCGAGCGATGTCACGATATCCTCGATATCCATGGCAATCAGCGGCTCGTCTTCAATGATGAGAACGTCCGTCGAAACCTGTTCGGCAATCTCTCGATCAGCGGTATCAAGTGCCTCGCGCAATTCCTCTTCGCTGATGCTAAGGGCCTTGGCCGCGTCCTCCTCCGGGAAGTCTTCGACGTGAACGAGAAGAAACGCCTGCCGGGGCAACGGGGTTATGCGCGATATCCGTCGCTCAGCGGTTGTTCCTGTGCCATCAGCCAATTCGATTTCACCGCGCTGATTCAGCTCGATTGAATTCCAGACTTTCAAGAACACCTGGAAGACTGCAACGCGAGGATTCACACCTTTGGGAAAGCTATCCGGGTCGGCCACCAGCGTTTCAAGCGCAGCCTCGACGTAGCGGTCACCGCTCTCCTGGCTTCCGGTCAAGGCCCGGCCATAGCGTCTTAGGTACGGTAGGTGGGGGGCAATGAGTGTCGCTAGTGACATCGAAAGTTTCCTTAATTCGTAAGTGCATTTAACTTGGAAGGGTTCGCCATGGCTGACCGCTGTCTTCGACGGCGATGGTCTGTGGACATGCTGCCCCGGCCCAGAGAAGTTCGTTATGAGTCAATCGATCGGCAGCATAATCGAAACTTCGTTCAAGGGTCTCGAAGGAACCCGTGTCTAGTGCAGGCTACGAAACGACCTGGTTTTGGAAAGGACGCCCACCATATCACGCCAGAACCAGAGCGCTCTAGCTGACGTGCGTCAGTCTAGTGGCAAAATTCGCAACTAAAGAAAATTGTTCCACGCCCAGGGAACTTAATTTGGAACTTAATTTGGGCAACCTGCGTTGACGAACGACGAATGGCCGTATCGCGCCATAAACGGGACGGCTGTGCTGGCGGGGGCTGACCTACCGCGATGGATGGTCAGTGTGCGTCCGGTGTACAGCGAGACGAGCCAAATTGGGCATTAAATACAAGTGAATGGCAGGCTTCTAACGCGATGCGAAGGATGGCAGAGGGTGACTAAGGACAAGAAGAGCGCCGACGGCGGGCCTCATTCCACCGCAGGCGGTGGAAGAAACGGCCCTGCGACAGTCACCGACGCAGTCGGTCGCAAACTCAAATCGAGTTACAGCGAATTGCTTCGCGAACCGATCCCCGAAAAATTTCTTCAGCTCTTGCAACAGCTTGATGAGGGCGCCGGAGAAAAGGCCGGTTCAGACCCGGCGGAGAAGTCGGCTGATACGGCTGAGCAAGCGCAGCGTGGCGCTGCTGCCGAAAAAAAATCCATCGCGAAAGATGAAAACTGAGATGAGCCCCTCGCCCGAACTGAAAGGCGAACTCATCAAGGCGATGCCGAACTTGCGCGCCTTCGCGATTTCGTTGTGTGGCAACGCCGACCGCGCCGATGACCTCGTGCAGCAAACCCTCGTCAAGGCTTGGACCAAGATCGATAGCTTCGAGGAAGGCACGAACTTGCGGGGCTGGCTGTTTACGATT
>CAYGRH010000023.1:0-18521 GCA_964352165.1 uncultured Hyphomicrobiaceae bacterium
ACCGGGCGCCTGCGCGGGCGCGCGGCATCCGCCGCGGGTCGCCTTGCTCCACGGCTCGCAAGCGAGCCGAAGCGGTTCGCTCACGGCGGAGTCGTTGCCGGTCCACGCTGCGCAAGCGCGTGTGGAGCAGCGATGAGCCGGTCCACACTGCGCAAGCGCGTGTGGAGCCTGTTGCCTACCGGCGTTGCGATGTAAGGGGAGCGGTGTTGGCGGAAGAAATAGCGAGGCCCGAACGCAGCCAGGAATAGCCGCGAACGGACAAGCCGGCCGTGGCGGTTTTACATTTTCGAGCCGAGAACCAGCGTCCAGAAGGATTTGAACTCCGTCTTAGGGTCGTAGACCAGGGCGAGACCCATGTGGTCGGCGTCACCGAGCAGCAGGTTCTTGTTGTGACCCGGCGAATTTTTCCAGCCGCGCAAGACTTCTTCGAAGTTGATCTGACCCGTGCCAACATTCTCAGCCGCCAATTTGGCCTTGTAACCCGTGCGCTTGACGCGGTCCCAAGGGTTGGAGCCGTCGGATCCATAATGCGAGATGCGATCCCACTTGGCCAAATCGCGGGCGTGGCCTTTGGCAGCCAGCGTTAATTCCGCATCGAGCTTGAGCGGCTTGAGGCCGTTGTCGGCGCGGTACTGGTTGATGAGGTCGCGCGCCATGGAGGCGTTCAGCCGCGTTGCGGTGTAATCGCGATCGGAAAGTGCGCCGGTTGGGGCCGTCTCATACGTTCCAACCGGGGCCTTGTCGTCGAGACTTGCCACACGGGTCGCATCGGAGGTGTTGCGGCGGCTGGATAGACCGGCTGAAAGTGGCTGGCTCATGGGTGTGATGGAGCCGGTGTCGGTGGGATTTCCCGAGAAGCCGGATGAGATAACCGGCGATCCCATGCTGCAGCCAGCAAGCAGGGCACCGACAAGAAGAACGGACGTGACGCGATACATGAACTCTACTCCCGCAGTGATACGCGCGGCATACTGATCGATCATCGCATCAACCTGTTAAGGCGTCGTTAACGCTTAAAAAGTGCAAAGGGTCGTGCCGAATGCACACACTCATCTTTTGGGATTTCGCAAGCACATGGACCAGGGCACCGCCGATCACGGCTTAACACCCTGAAAGCAGGCCTTTGCGAACCGGTACTTTTGTCGCTTCCCTCGGACCGCTATTTGGCGCGATCAAGTTGTCGCCAATTGGGCGGCGAGTGGGCGAAACCCTGGCAATCGGAATTCGATGGTTGCTAATTCATATGCGTTCGCAAGCATTTGCTGCATGACGTCGGCTACGGGCCATCCGCTTCGACGAGGCTGCCGAGCCGCGTTCTGTGCGCTCCCATTTTCAACAAATCGTAATAAGACTGTCTTTGTTTTGGACGCCCTAGAACACGCGAAGGACTTTTCTGCTGAATACCGTCTGCTTGTGGGGTGTGAGCCGCAAGAAGGCGAACGTAGTGATCCGGGGACTTTTTCTCTGGCTCAAAGCTTCGCAGAGCGGCTCGATGCCACGGGAGAACGGTCGTGCAGAACGAAACGATACTTGAAGAGCTGAAGCAGGCGACGCAAGGGATGTCGCTGCCAGTTATGCTGGCTTTGTTGGCCCAGGTTCAAGAACGCATGGCAGCGGATGCCCGACTGAAAGAAGCGGCAACGCATCTCGATCAGGCCATCGAAGTCATTGAGCGCGCAAGGAACGTCACCCGCCATTGAAGCAGTCGGGTTCTTTCGCGCGGACGACCTTGACTGACGTGCCGATCGGTCCGCCGTGTTGCCAGCCTGCTGATTGATCGCGCGGTCGCGTCTTCGACCAACACAGCGACCAGCCTTTCATCATTTCTGATATTTCCCGCGGACATCGCGCAAGGCTCGCAATGTGAGTCCAAGCGGCAACGCGCAACCCCCTTAGTGCATCAACACACAGGGGAATTTGGCGTTCGCGTTGCTTAGGCCTTGGAGTTCAGCGCGCGTTGCAACACAATGGCAGTGAATCGACCGGTGATTCGCGCGTCCGGTAAGCCATGACGACCCGCCTTAGCGTCCTTCAATCGCGCTTGGTGCGGTGACGTCTCGCAGGTTATCGAACGGGGGCGCATGCCGGCCTTGGATACCACGACAACGCCGTCTGTCCTGGACAGAGCCGCGCTGCCTCTGCTGCGTGCGCTCGTTCTTGTGCGGGTTGCCGTGCCGGCCGGTGCAACGCGTACCGAGATCGTTCGGGACTTCGGTCCGATGGTTGCGCACCGCCTGTCCCCTGCCGAATGGCGCAATCGTGCCGAAGTCGAGCTTTCTGCTCTCGCCGATGCGGGGCTGATCAGCGAGCAGCGCTCGAGGCTTGCGGCAACCGAGGTGGGCGTCGAGGAGGCGGATGTCTTCCTGGGTAAAGCTGGAGCCACGAAGTCGTCCTGGTCTGATTTGCGCGACGGTCGCGTCGTGGCAAAGGCGCTTGGACTCGACGATATCGGACCGACCCGGCTTAAAGCGCTGACGCGGCCTGATGGTTTGCGGGCAGCGATCGTGCAAAAGGCGCATGGACTTGCTGTGCGTGGCAATCCTTCGCCCAGCAAGCTTCGCGCTCAACTCGCCGTCATCGCGCTGGAGCGTGCATTCGGCAACAAGATCAAAACGGGGCTCGGCGCGGGGTCAGGTTTTTCCGCCAAAGCCGGGCGGCTGCTCGCCGGCCAATTGTCGGTCAGGCCGCGTGACTTCGGTAGTGATGTCAAGCTGATCGCAGCACTGGCGGCGGAAGCCGTCGATGCGCGGCAGACGGAACTGGAAGCGTTGCGGCAGGCCATTTTGCGCGGCCTGTTTACGAGCGCGCTGGAACAGAAGGCCAGTGCCTCCCGGGCCATGCCCCGGGAACTGCCTCGTGCCGACAATGACGCTGGATTGCCCGGCGTGCAGTCCGTCGAAGCGTCACGTCCTGACCCTGAGGATTTTGCCGCCAAGATCCAGGTGGCAGCCAGCGCATGCGCCGAGGGCTGGCCGGGGAATAAGAAAGCGTACATCTCGCATGTGTGGGACATCGTGAGTAGCCGGCATGCCGCATGGGGACTGTCGGAAATCGAATTCAAATGCATGCTCGCCGAAGCGCACCGCGCAGGGCTCGTTACCCTTGCCAGCGCGGATCTCAAAAGCAAAACCGCCATCGAGGCGCTGGATGCTTCGGCCATCAGTTACAAAAACACGATCTGGCACTTCATCCGTGTCGACGAAGGCTGAAACCAGCCTGCGCCGTGACTAGCAAAGTCCATTTCGAAGAGTTGAGGGATTACAGCAAGTGTTGCAGACGGACGCTCCCAAGGCCGACTATTTCGATGCTCTATCGGAAGCCTTTGAGCATTCCATAACCTGGGAAGACGATGTCTGGCGGGCCGACCCCGTCGACGTGGAACAGGTGCATCATAAGGCACGGCGTAAGTTTGCCGATCTTCTTGAGGCCGTGACGGGCGGCAAGAGTGGGGCGAGCCACGCGCGGATATTGCTGTTTCACGGGCAGTCCGGTGCGGGCAAGACGCACCTGATCCGTGCCCTGCGCACGACCTGCCACCGGTCGGGCTCGGCCTACTTCGGCTATGCGCAGATGACGCCGGATGTGTCGAACTATGCCGACTATTATTTGCGCCGTCTTATCCATTCGCTGGAAAAGCCGTTCTGCCCGGATGGCAGCGACGATACGGTGACAGCGCTTGCCAAGTTGACCGACAAGATGGTCGGCGACAGTGAAGCGCTAGCTCCAGCGGATCTGGAAAAGCTGCGCGAAGCAACGCTCGACGATGACGGGCTGGCCAAGCTCGTCCTGGATCTGGCCGACGGCATCGTGATGAGCCCGAAGTTCGCCGAGCAGGAACTCGACATCAATATCGTGCGCGCGCTGTTGTACCTCCAGAGGCGCGATCCGCGCATCGATCAGCGTGTGCGCCAGTACCTCATCGGTCGCCAGCTTACGCCGCTGGCGCATCAGGCTGTCGGCGCACTTGACCCCAACACGGGCGAAGACCGCGCGTTTGAGATCATCACCGCGCTTGGCACGTTGATGTGGACGGTTGACCGGGCAGCCCTCGTCTTCACCATCGATCAGGTCGAGGACCTGCGCTTTTTCGATGACGCGGAGGAGCGCTTCCAGCGGGCCGTGCGCGACCTTATCCAGCTCGCCAACCGGCTGACGAATGCGATCGTCATCATCTCGTGCCTGGAGGATTTCTACGGGCAGGTGCGCGGCGTTCTTGCGCAATCTTACGTCGACCGGATCGAGAAGTCCGGCCCTGTGCCACTATTGGAAACGCGCACTCCCGATGAAGCTCGGCAGATCATTGCCAAGCGTCTCGAATACGCCAGTTCGCAGTCGGGACCCGGTGCTGACTTTCCTGATCCTAGCCAATTTTTCGGGCCTGAATTCTTCGAAGAATTCGGAGGGCTCTCAACTCGCCGCCTTCTTGAACTGGCGCAAGGCCGCCTGAGAGACAAGCTTGCGCCTGGCGAACCTGACGACGATGTGCCTGCCGGTAACGACTGGACATCGACGCTTGCTTCGGTTCTCGGCGGCATTCTGCCGGGTTCGCCTGCCGAACCTGCGCCTGAGCCTACGAGCATGATCCCCTACCGCGAATTGTGGGACCGGTTCCAGAGCGCATCCGAAGCTGAAATGCCTTCGGACGATCAGGAACTGATGGACGTTCTTTCAAGCGCAGTCGAACTAGCCAAGATGGAATGGCCGGCGGATGTGACGCTGAAGGTTCGCCGCATCGAGATTGCCGATGATCTGCCGGTGCTGGATATCGACGTTTCGCATCGTTCCGGACTGGCAACCGAAGCACGTGTCTTCCTGTGTAACCGACCGACGCAAGGCGGCGGTTTGAAACGGCAACTCGATAAAGTGCTAGCGGCGATGGGTTCGAAGACGTGCTTCATGTTGCGCGCATCCGATTTCCCGCCGAACAGGAAGAACCAGACCGCACAGGCGTTCCGCAAATATCGCGATGCGGGTGGACGATCCATTCTCGTGCCGATCCCGGACTGGGAGCGCATGATGACGGTGCGCGAATTCCATGCGCACCATCGCAACGATCCGGGTTTTTCGAAGTGGTTCGAGAACGCCAAGCTGTTGTCGAATGTCATCGTCATCATCCAGCTTCTGCGGCTTGATCTGTTCGGCAAAATGCTGCCAAGGGCATCGTCGGCGAATGCGCCTGCTCCGATCGCGCAAGCGCCCGCGGAACTGGTCGGACTTCCTGAACCAAGCCAATCCGCGCCGATGCCGGCACTGCCGGAATCAGCAGATGCCGCAATTTTCGACATCGAAACCGGGCGCACGATAGATGCGCCGGCCGCAGGCGGTGCTCAGGCGATGGCACCCTGGGGCAGCGATGAGGCTGCGTCTGATCCCATGGCCGCTAATGACGATGATCTTCCGATGTCGGTCATCCTTGACGAGAATGGCGCGAGCAACGGCAGCATCTATGCCGGGCGCGACATCGGCAGCGGCGGCAAGCCGATCACTCTGGCCAAGAGTGTCATGAAGCGGCACGCGGCCGTGCTGGGTGGTTCCGGCTCGGGTAAGACGACGCTTGCGCTCTGCCTCATCGAGCAGATGCTGCTCAGCGGAATTCCAGCCATTCTCATTGACCGGAAAGGTGACCTTTGCTCGTATGCCAATCCGGATGTCTGGCGCCAGCAGGACGACGATTCAGCAGACCGGGCCTCGCAACGCGAAAAGCTTGCCGACAGTATTGACGTCGCAGTCTACACGCCGGGGCGTGCTTCAGGGCGTCCGATCTCGATCACGCTGCTGCCCAACGGGATCAGCGAGCTGCCGGAGCACGAGCAGCAGCTTCTGGCTAACCTGTCTTCGGCAGCGCTTGGCGAAATGCTGCACCTGAAAAACTCAGCCACGCACCAGAAGCAATCAGGCACGCTCTCCGTCGCACTCAAGATCCTCGGTAGTCGCTTCACCAAAGAGGTGACGCTGACCGACCTCATTACGCTGCTTGAAGACGAAGACCCTGAACTGACCGATCAGACTCAGCGGATGGACCCTTCAGGCAAGATCCGGCGTGATCTCGTCGCGCAGCTCGACAGCCTGCGTCACCGCAACTCGGCGCTGTTCGAAGGCGGCGGCGAAGCGATGCGCATGGACCAACTTTTGGGCCTGGGGCCATCTGCGAAAGAAGGCCGGGCGCGGCTATCTATCATCTACACCGGGTTCCTCGGCGATAATGAGAACATCTTGTTCTGGGTGGCGCAGTTCCTGTCGGAAGCCCTGCGGTTCTGCCAGCGCAATCCGAACGACGAACTGCAGGCGGTCGTCATGTTCGACGAGGCCGACCTTTACATCCCCGCCAACGCCAAACCGGCGACGGCCGAGCCGTTACAGAGCTTGCTGAAGCGCGCGCGTTCGGCCGGTCTTGGGCTGATGCTTGCCACGCAGTCGCCCGGCGACCTCGATTACAAGAGCCGCGATCAGATCACGAGCTGGTTTATCGGCCGCGTTCGCGAAGACACCGCGCTGCGCAAGCTGAAGGCTGCGTTCCAAAGCGAAAGCGGTTTGGACGCGGCAGCGGTCCTGCCAGGACAAACAGTTGGTGAGTTCCACCTCGTACAGGAGGGGCTCGTGCGCTCGATGAAGGCGCAGCGCTCATTGATCCAGGCGGAGCAGGTTCCATTCGACCGGATTGAGCAACTGGCACGCGAAACGAAGGGTCAGGACGAGCGGCAATTGCGGCTGTTTGATTCAAAGTGAGCCGTCAAGCGATTGCTCGAACTTGATATTGGTATGCCACGGCAATTGTGGCGGAAAAGGCACATTTCATTTTCATTCGTATGCGGAAATACTTATGACTGAGCGAGCAAGCCGAGCAAATTTCGTCGCTAGCGGTGTCTCGCCCAGCTCCTGATTTATATCATTTTCCCTTGTATCACAGCCGGTTACGCCTCAATTGCATCTACTCCCGAGTCGGATTTTACCGCTGCGCAGCAATTCCTGCCGCAGTTGCGAAGTTGGTTCAACTCGAATTGTGAAAACTTGATGTCAAAACAAAAAATTCAACGTAGACTGCCAGTTAGTCGGAACCGATGAGGGTTGTGTTCCGTTTGTTCAGTTGCAATCGAACAGTCGAGGGGCGTGTCGTTTGCGAGTAGTGTGGTGTAAGTGGGGTATGGTGTTATGGCAGCTAAGTCATTCTTTATGGTCCTGTTGGCAACGTTAGCCGGTCCGGCGATCGGCATTGCGGTATTTATGCTCCTGCAGAGCGTTTGAGGTTAAGGAACCTCGGCGATTGCGGCGTTTCTCGGGCACGTTCGCGAAGGTTCGCGCCCTCCTGTGTCCGGCTGAAGCTTGTCCCGGTCATCTAAGAGCGGTGTTGGGTCGCTTCGTTACATGGGTTCGCCCTTGATTTCGACGCTCGCCCGCAATCCTGGACTTGATCGATGGGCTTTGCCCGTTCGGCCGGCGGTTTGGCCGTGGGATCTACTTCTGGATTTCTGCAAAATTGCGTCGCGCGCTTGCCCGGGCGGTAGCCGCATGGTCAATACCGTTCAAAACTGGTGATGTTTCCCGCGTATTCCCGGGACTGACCCCTTCACGGTTTGAGCGGATGGCAAAGAAACTCCTCGACGACTGTTTCCTTCACGACAAGAAGCGCATGCCGCATTCCGAAGCGATTGCCCTGCTGCGCGAGCGATTGTCTCCTGTTGCTGACGTCAGGTCCGTTGCGCTTGCCGAAGCAGGTGGGCGGGTGCTCGCATCGCCAGCCAGCGCACGCCAGGCGGTTCCGGCACACACCAATTCGGCTGTCGATGGATATGCGGTTGCTCATGTCGATTACGCTAAGGGAGATGGCGCAGTATTCGACGTTGCCGGACGCGCGGCTGCAGGCCATCCGTTGGCCGGCGCGGTAAAGGGCGGCTGGGCTGCGCGGATTCTGACGGGTGCCGTGTTGCCGGACGGCGTCGACACAGTCGCCATGCAGGAAGACTGCGAGATCATCGATGACAAAGAAGAGGGCACAAAGCGCGTTCGCATCCCCGCCGGGTTGAAGCGCGGCGCCAATGTGCGAAAGGCTGGCGAAGATGTTGCCGGCGGTGAGACGCTGTTCGAAGCTGGGCATGTGATCCGTCCGCAAGATCTGGCCGCGCTGGCTTCCATCGGGCTTGGGACCGTCGCGTGCTATCGGCGGCTTAGGGTCGGGATTGTCTCGACTGGCGATGAAATTCTCCCGGCGGGCAGCAGGCCGCTTGAAGCGGGCGAAGTGTACGATGCCAATGCGCCGATGCTGAATGCGCTGGCAAACCTTGCCGGATGCGAAGTTGAACTGCTCGGCATCTGGCCGGACAACGCTGAACACGTTCGCTCACGACTGAAAGAGGCGGCCAGCCGCTTCGATGTTCTGATCACGTCCGGCGGAGCCAGCCGGGGCGAAGAAGACCACATGGCAGCAGCGATTGACGCACTGGGGCGTCGCCATATGTGGCAGATCGCAATAAAGCCCGGCCGGCCTTTGATGTTCGGGCAGATCGGGGATTCCATCATTCTGGGACTGCCTGGCAATCCCGTCGCGGTGTTCGTATGTTTCTTGATGTACGGCTATCCTATGTTGCGCAGGCTTTCGGGCAGCGCCTTCCCGGAGCCGCGCCGCTATACGCTGCCTGCCGCATTCACGTTCGAGAACCGAAAGCTCGGCAGGCGCGAATTTTGGCGGGCACGGGTCATTCAAACAGACAACGGACTTGCTGCCGAAAAATATGCGCGCGACGGTTCCGGGCTGATTTCCGGTCTGAGGTTTGCCGACGGACTGATTGAAGTCGGCGAGGACGTTCCCGCGGTCGCGCCTGGAGATCCGGTGTTCTTCATCCCGTTTTCGGAATTCGGGATTCTTGGTGGGCAGTAAAGGGCGGGCTGCAAATTCTGATTGGCGCCAGACCAATTCAGAGACCGGTCATTGTCCAGCCCGCTAAAAGGCTTCTGCCGCCAGCGGGCACGGATCGCCGCGGTATTGGCGCAACACTGTCCCGCCGCCGCCACAAAACGCCTCTACTGACTGATGCCTGTCTGCCGTGGCGATCGCACGGCGGGCCCGCAGGTCTGTGAGCTGAGAACACTTTAGTTATGATGGCGTTGGTGCGAGTTTTGACGCGGTTTCTGGAAATCTGCACCGCCGTGCCGATGCGCCTCGTCCGCTTGTTCACCGACTGGGTGGCGTTTAATCCTAGGCTCGGGCCGTTGCGTTATGTCTTCGTCGCCGCCGCGCTTTATGTCGTGTTTGCGTTCGTCCTCGTTTACGTGGTGGCGCCCATACGCGGCATGGTCGGGCAGACCTACCTTTCGGAGAAGCTGCGCTACGATGCCGAACGCTGGCTGGCGACGGCAATCTACGATTCCAACGGCGATTTCGCCGGTACGTTCGGGCCGCGGCTGGACAGCAACCAAGACGTCAACTGGACAGACGCGCCGATCGAAGTCGGCCAGTACGTCGCAAATCCCGATCACAAATCGATCCCGGTGCGCGAAGTCCCCGATTACTACTGGAAGTGCCTCGTCTATCACGAGGACCGATACGTCGGGACCTGGCTTAATCCGTCCGGCATCGACTTCGCGGGCGTGCTGAAGATCCCGTATTCGACGATCAAGCGGTCAATTGCTTTGGGCCGGCCGAGCCTTGGCGTGGGTGGCTCGACATTGCCGATGCAGTTCGCGCGGGTGATTTACAAAACGCCGCCGCGGTCGGATGAAACGCCAGCGGACAAGCTTGGCCGCAAGCTGAGGGAATGGTGGATGGCGCCGGTCATCTATCATGAGCTTACGCGCGGCGGAGACGATACCGCACTGAAGGAATGGGCAGCCAACCACCTCTGGCTCGCCCAGCGCACAGGCGGATCTTCGCTGCATGGCGTGGAGGTGACGAGCCAGATTGTTTTCGGCAAGCAAGCAAAGGATCTGTCGATTGCCGAGCAGTTCGTTTTGGCGTCAGCCGTCAACAAGCCGATCATTCTGCTTGAAGGCAGCGACCGGCTGAATGCCGTGCGTATCGACCGCTGGCGCTATATCGCGGAGGTGCGCGCGCGCATTTGCGCGGAGAACCTGATCGAGGATGCGCAAGAGCAAGGCAAGGTCGTGTTCGAACTGGTGGGTCTTGCCGGCGGGCCGCCTGATCCGCAGGTCAAGCCAAAGCTGCAAGCAGCCCTGGAGTTGCATGCCCCCGACAAAGCGCTGCGCGCGCAGGCCAACCCCATCATCCGCGCTGAGACGCTGATGCCGGATGCACGGTTTGGCATCCGCGAGGAGATGAAACACGCTTACGGGTTCGACTGGCGGCGGCATGTACGCGGCGTCACCACAACCTTCGATGCAGCGGAAAACCTCAGCTTTCATTCAGCGATGATTGCCGCTCTCGGGCGGCTCGAGAAGGATGTCGCCGCGCGGATCGATCCGGGCTGGACACTCGATCCCGATAAGACCGCCATCGGACTTCAGATGCCCAACGTCATCGTTGCGGCTGCCGATGCGGAAGGGCGCATTGTACGGTTCTTCGACCACGGGCAGCTAGCGAGCTATTTCGGGTCGATTTCCGCGCGCGACCGGGAGACGGGAACCTATGACGCCAAGCGCGAGGCGCGCATGCTGGCTTCCACGGGAAAGATCCTGTCGGCCATCGCGATCGCCAATCAGGGCACGGACACCGTCAACTCGCTTTATGTCGATACGAACGCGCCCGCAAAAGGACTGGAGACATGCGCTCGGCGTGGCAATCTTCGCAGAGGCCGCAAGGCCATCGTGGCTTTTGCCTGCTCGCTCAACGATCCCCTCATGCGGCGGACGGCGCGTGCTGGGCAGGTGCAGGTGCGCCGTCTCATCGACGGGTTCGGATTCAACATGCCGCCCGCCGCAGAAGGCGATAGCGGAACACCGCCGTCGACTGCCGTCGTCCTGGGCCAGGTTTCCGGTTCGCCGCAGCGCGTGCACCAGATGGCGGGCGTCGTTCTGGCTTCGCTGATGGGGCGGGACAAACTGCCCGTCAAGCTGCCCAGTCTGGTGCGCGAATTCGATTACACGAATGCAGATAGCAAGGACGATGCCGCTGCCCAGTTGAACGATGGCATCGTACCGGCCAACCTAATCGAACGCCGGGGACGACCGCTCTTGCGCTCGCTGCTTCAGGCGCCCTTTTGCTATCAGGCCTACAAGACCTCGCACGGCACCTTGAAATCGCTTGCCGACTGGTGCGCGGCAAGACGCGGTGACTTGCGGCTCAACTTTGCGAAATCCGGAACGCAGGTGACGATCGACCCCGACGCCACGGTGGACGGATGGATCACCGGCGGCATGCAGTTCGCCAATGGTGCGGCCTACTCGTACGTCGTCGTTGTCGGCACGGGCTCGACGTCACAGCCATGGGCGCGCTCGCTGCATTCATCGCAGCTTGCAGCCCCTCTGCTGCGCGTGCTGCTCAACGAACTGAAGGAGCATTCGCGCACGCATCCCCGGCCAGATCTGCTGCCAGCCCCGCGCACTCCTAAGGCGGTCCCGGCCGGCGCTACGGCTGCCAAAGGGTCGGCGGCAAAAACAAGCGCGTGGTCGGCCATTACAGGCGCTGAACGCGAGCGGATATTCTCGCCCAATTAAGCAATTCACTGTCCGCCGACTTGGTCCGCGTTCACCGATTTCCATCCAACGAGCGGAATAGGTGTGAGCAAACAATACCCCGAGTGTGACAGGTAAGGGCCACATTCGCGCCGCGCTGACGACACGTTGGCCGCCTATCTCCTCATACGGATCACATGAATGCCGGGGGCTGATCGGCATAGCGGGATTGTTTGGCAACACATCGCGCTGAGCATCTTTGAGACGGGGCTGAATTCTTCGACCGAGTGGCGCGCCACGCGCCGCTGTAATCGTCGAGAGAACGAGGTTCCCGGGGCTGGACGAATTGCGCGTGGTTCGACCTAGAACACTCGCAAACAGTTGGCCCGGTTCGGCGCGTAAATAGGTGATTTGGTCCGATGACGAAGATACGCGACGCATCTCGGCAAGACGAACCTTTCTCTTCTGAAGGTGGCGGAGCAGGACTTGGCTTCGAACGGGATGACTGGGCGGACCCCGAAGAGGCGCCGCGCGATTGGAAGAAAATCGTTCTCGTCGTCGGGCTGGGCGCGCTGTCGTGGGTCGCGACTTATGTCGGCATGCTGGAGTTGATCCAGGCCAACATGG
Organism: uncultured Hyphomicrobiaceae bacterium; assembly: GCA_964352165.1. Taxonomy (GTDB): domain Bacteria; phylum Pseudomonadota; class Alphaproteobacteria; order Rhizobiales; family Hyphomicrobiaceae; genus CAYGRH01. Next base: position 12,190 of record CAYGRH010000023.1, read on the forward strand.
GCGAACTTCCACTCAGCTACAAACTCATCACCGCGTTCTCCGTCGCGATGCTGATGACGATGATCATATGGCTGCTGGACCAGCTTTTCTCGCCCATCAATTTTGCAACCAAGCTGACTTACGTCGCGGGCTACATTTTCCTGACGCTGATCTCCGTCGGCTTCGGCTTCGGGTTTTATTGGAAAGTTCTGGAAAGCAAATCGGAAGCGACACGCAGCGCGGAGTCTGCCGTCGGACAGGTACAGAATGCGCTGCATGCCGGATCGACGCGCATGGAGCAGCTCAACGTCACGCTCAAGCAACTGACCGAGCTTTCGACCAACAAGGCCATCGAGGAGCGCGAGAAGGGCACGAGTTGTCCGAATTCCAGCCCCGGCGATGGGCCGCGCCGCAAACTGCGCGATGACGATGCGCAGCGCTTCACCTTTGCGTCTGACTTCGTGGGCAGCCGCATCGGTACGGTCAAATCAGACCTGACCGCGCTCGACGCGGATCTTGTTAAGATCAATTCGGACGACGCTGCGACCGTCGATGCGGCAACTGGAACGCGCAACGACTTCATGCGCGGGCTGAGTCGTCGCCTGGATATGACGGTGACAGGGTTCAACGCCTTCCGCACAGATCCGCAGCTTCGTCAGATCCGCGCCGATCTTGCCGACCGCGCGGAAAAGACGATTTTTCCGACGTCGAGCGGCGGCACATTCTCGTGTCCTGACCCGCAGTTGCAGGCTGCCCTGCGCGGCGTTGTGCGCGCGATCGATCAATTGCCTGAACTCACCAAGCCTGAAATTGCTGCCGTTGAGGGATCAGAAGCAACCATCGAAGCGTTCCGGCGGTTGACCGCATCGCTTGCTGGCGTCCTCGTCCTCGATATCCCGCCATCCGCCGATGAACTGCGCGAGTTGCAGAAGAAGGCGGTGCAGTCGGTCGATTCATCAGGTGCGCCACTCGCGCAGCCTACGGTTCAGGCCGGGCTGTCGAAGCGCGATTATATTCCGCTCGCCATTGCGATCTTCGTCGACCTGTGCCTGCTGCTCGTCTCGATGGGCCGGCCGATGAACCGGCTCAACAACCTCGTACCGAAGATGCGCGCGGCAGAACGCGGGCCGGTCATCCGCATCCTCTCGCGCTTCAACGACATCCACCGCGATCCTGAGATTCGCCAGAACTTCGAAGTGTTCCGGCATGTCGTGTTCGATTATCACGGCGCCTACTACGTCGCGGTGCCGCTCGACACGCCGTACAACCGCATTGATCCGCGCACGGGCCGGGCTGCTTTTTACGGTGCCAACGAGGCCCAGGATTTGCAGCATGAAGCGCATCTGCTCTCAAATCTGTTCACGTCGTTCGAACAGGAGAAGATTTTTGCCCGCGTCTACAGCCCGCTGCTGTCAACTCGCATGATCCAGAAGCGACTTGCGCGCCAGGGCAGCAAGTTTGCCGGCAGCCAGGCGTTCCGGATCTATCGGTTCAGGGACGGCGCGTGGTCCGACATCATCCTTGGGGCTGTGATGGGTGCTGCGCGGAGGGTGGAAGAAGAAAAACGCCGCCGCGCATTGGCCGAAGAACGCCGGTTGGCCCAGCAGGGGCCGATCCTCGATACATCCATGCCACCAGCACGCGAAGAACCTAGGCGGCCATCATTCGAAACGGCGGTTCCTGCCAACGACCGGAACGGTGCGGGAGACGCCTGGTCTGACCTTGGCAACACCGCCTCGGCGGCCGCTATTTCCGCGCGCAAGGCAGGCCAACAAAATGGGGCGAATGGGGCACTCAGCAACACCCACGGAGCGTTTGACGGAATTGATACCCGTCGTGCTGCCGACCGGGATGAAACGGAGGAAGTCCAAATGGATCATCGCGATATACGTCCCGACGAAAAGGATCGCTCGCAGTTCGGCGCTTATGCGCAGTCGGCGCGCGCTGAACTCAATGGCTCGCGCGATGGATTGAACGAGACCCATGCAACGACCGCTGATGTTGATCACGGTCAAGGCGTTGAAGTTGCGCCAGCAAACAACAACACAGCGCCAAGCCGTCGCGGCGATAGCGAGGTCGTCATCCTGCCTGCCGTCGCAAATGGCGGTGGAAGTCGCGAACCATTGCGAGCGTCAAGTGGCAACGCGTGGATCGAAACAGCAAACGGGACTGCCAACGGGGCTGCGAACGGGATCGGCGAGGTTTCGTTCAACGGTTACGTGGCGGCTCGTCCGGCCACCAAACAGGTCAAGCCGGCTGTCAGCGAAGCCAACGTGATTTCGCTGCCGTTCGCCGACCCGCTGCACGGCGCCGTATCGCGCCCGGACCTTAACCGCAGTGGCCAGACGACCGTAACAATGACGCGGGAAACGGCAACATTCACCATTCCAGCGAGCGAAGCGACGTTACCGCCATCGCTTCTTGCGGCTGGGGAGGCGCTACCGCGAGTGCGCAGCGCTGCTGCCTCTGCAATCGACACCGTCACGCAAAGCGCTCCTCACACTGGCGCGATGACGGCTCCCATTGCCGTTCCGCCGCCGCTCCCAACCAAACCCGCAATGGTTCTGTCGCCGCCACCGCTGCCGTCTTCAAGCCCGGAACCAACCGAGAACTCCGAGGTGATCGAAGCCGGGCGCAGTGCATCGCCTGAGGACTTTTCTGAAAGCCATGCTCAGACGGACTTCGATTTCTCGGAAGATTTCGACAACGAAGATTTCGACGTTTTTCATGCGATCCACGAGGACGATGAAGAAGCTACGCGCAGCATCGCGCATCGCCTAAAACCATCTAATCGCGCTTAAAAACCACAGTCAGCCCCCGTATTACACCGCATGCGGATTGTTTTTTCGGGCACATGTCGGACAATCACGCCGGAGATTTTCCTCGCCTTTTTGGGACAGGAATCAACGGTTGTTTAACTGCTTTCAGCCATTACTGGCGTGCAACAAAGACCGGCTGGTCTGGAATCACCTGCTGCCCTCATCCGCAGGTTCCGGGCCGGACTCAAGACAAGGAAAACAAGCATGCGCCTTACACCTCCATCTGACATCCGGGTCGTCAAGAAAGAGGATAAGGAGGCTAAGCTTGGTGAGTTTATTACGCGTTCGCTGGAGCGACGCGATGCCGAGGGACTGAGTGAAGCGCCGACGATGACAGTCGTCGCCCGGTCCACAGAAAGCCCGGTCATGCGCTCGCTTGCCACCTTCGCGGCCGGTCTTCGCGAGCAGGGTTTCGAGATTCGCGTCGTGATCAGCGCACTCGATCTGGAAGCCACGGACCTTACGGCCGACGGCTATGATTTCTCGTATGCGACAGGCGGCGTGCGTTTATTGAGCGATGCCCGGCTTTATGAAGCCCACGAACAGCTCACGATCGATGGGACATCCGTTTGGATCGGCGACTGCATGCGCCGCGAAGCCGCCAAGCGCGATGCCTATGAGCGCTACAGCGAGGGATGCATAGAAACGCAGACTTTTGCGGCAAGCGCGTTCGATAATCTGTGGCGCTTTTCTGCTCCATTCTTCACGCACGGCAAAGCATCGGCAGGGCAGCGGATCGACGGCCCCGACATGCCGGAAGGCGCAATGGGTCACGGCAAGGATGGCGATAACGCCCCGATGGCCGCAACACGGCATTGACGGCGCGCGGATAGCGCTGCCCTCATAGCTTCATGCTTATTCCAAGGAAGACCGGCGATGCCGGTCTTCCTTTTTTGTTGCGCGGTTTGGCGTGGCGATATCTGCCGCCAGCTTTTTCAACGGAAGCGGCCCGCAACGGACGGAAACGAGCGGCAAGCGCGACATTCCGTCAACGTTCGGCCATGCCGCGCTGATGGACTTCAGTTTCCGCATACGAGCGGCGAGACTGTTTCATCACGAAATCGATCCGGATTCCCATCTCGACCGCAATCCGCGAAGGCTTTCCGTTTGCAAGGACCCATCCCATGCGCCTTTTCCGACTTTTCATCACTCTAGGCAGCCTGCTGTTGCCGCTATTGCTGGTGCCCGGCACCGCTTCGCTGGCAGAGCCCGTCAAGTTCGCCAATTCGCAGATTGCTGCGGATGGCGCACGCTACGAGGCGTTTCTCGCCAAGAACTGGGCGGGCAACAAATCGAAGGTTTCGGAGTTGATGGCGCGAGGGACTTCGGCGTTGAAGAATGACGCGCGGGCTGCGTCGCGCTACTTTGCCGGTGCGGCTGCGAAGTCGCCCCAGTCGCCGGACGCGTGGCTCGGCCTTGCCCGTTCGCTTCTGGGGATGGACGAGAAATCGCTGCGCGGTTCGGAACGCTACGACATTCCGGTCAATGCTTCAGGAGCAGCCTACCTCGCGTTTCAACGGGCGAAGACGGACGAGTTGAAAGCCGAAGCCCTGGTTGTGCTCACCGACGCGCTGCAGCGCCGCTCGTTCTGGCGGCCGGCACTCGCCGCGCTGAAGGCCAGCCTTGATATCAAACCGGATGCGATTGTTCAGGCGGCCTACGACAAGCTGCGCGCTGAGCACGGCTTCCGCATGGTCAATTATTCGACGCAATCGGATGTCGCCCAGCCGCGTGTCTGCCTGCAGTTTTCCGAAGGGCTTGCCAGCGGCCCCATCAACTATGCCTCGTTCGTGTCCGTCAATGGCCGCGACCCGCAGGGCGTCAACCCGGAGGGCCAGGAGCTTTGCATAGACGGATTTGCGCACGGCGAGCGCTACGAGGTTCGCGTGCGGGCCGGCCTGCCATCGGGCGTCGGCGAAGTTCTCGAAAAGCCGATTGAACTCGCCGTCTTCGTACCCGACCGCAAACCCTTCGCGCGGTTCACAGGACGCGCCTATGTGCTGCCGAGCCGTGGCCAACAGGGCATTCCGGTCGTAAGCGTCAACACCGATGCGGTTGAGATCGAGGTCTATAGGATCGGCGACCGCTCGCTGGTATCAACGCTACAGGACGGCGATCTGGAGCGGCAGCTTGGAAGCTGGAACCTCGAGCAGATCAAATCGCGTTCGGGCGAGCGCGTCTATGAGGGCAAGCTCGAGGTCAAGTCTCAGCTTAATGCCGAAGTGACGACCGCGTTTCCCGTCAGCGAGGCCGTCGGCACGCTGCAGCCCGGCGTCTATGCGATGACCGCAAAATCCGGCGTCGTCACGGGCGAATATCAAAACCAGATCGCGACCCAGTGGTTCATCGTTTCCGATCTCGGCCTGACAGCCTTCAGCGGCGATGATGGCGTTCATGCCTTCGTGCGCTCTCTGGCGGAAACGTCGGCGATGGCCGGCGTCGAGGTTCGCCTTGTTGCGCGCAACAACGAAGTGTTGGGCATGGCAAAGACGGACGCGCGCGGTTATGCCCGGTTCGATGCGGGGCTGACGCGCGGCGAAGGTGGATTGCAGCCGGCGATGCTCGTGGCGCAGACCGGCACGACGGATTACGCGTTTCTCGATCTCACCTCCGGCGCATTCGACCTTTCGGATCGTGGCGTTGCGGGACGCGATGCGCCTGCTGCCATCGACGGATACCTCTATACCGAGCGCGGCGTTTACCGGCCGGGCGAAGACGTTCACCTGACGGCACTCGTGCGCTCGCGCGAGGGCAAGGCTGCGACGCTGCCTGTCACCCTCATTCTCACGCGGCCCGATGGTGTCGAGCATCGGCGCATCGTGCTCGATGACAAGGGCGCGGGCGGTCGCGAAACCATGCTCGCCCTCAATGACGCCGCGATGACCGGCACGTGGCGGGCAATGCTGCACGTCGACCCGAAGGCAAGCGCCATCACGCAGACGGCGTTCCTGGTCGAGGACTTCGTGCCTGAGCGTTTGGACATGACCCTTGCCGCACAGGACGGTGCGCTGCGCCCCAACGTCGACTTTATCGTCGATGCGAGCGGGAAGTATCTTTATGGCCCGCCGGCAGACGGACTGGCTCTTGAAGGCGAGATCATCGTGCGGGAAGCCAAATCGTTCAGCCCCGAACTGGCCGGCTACAAGTTCGGGATGGCCGACGAAACGGTTCAGCCGGTGCGCGAGAACCTGTCCGATCTGAAGGCGACGGATTCAAACGGAAACAGCCAGATCCTGATCGGCCTGCCGAAGGTGATGAAGACGGCAAAGCCGCTTGCGGCTGACCTGCTGGTGCGCTTACGGGAAACGAGCGGGCGGACGATTGAGCGCAGGATTTCGGTGCCGGTCGATCTCGGCATTGAACGCATTGGCATCAAGCCGCTGTTCGACAATGCCGTGGGTGAGGGAGAGGCTGCGCGCTTCAACGTCATCAAGCTGACGGGCAATGGTACGCGGGCTGAAGCCAAGGGTCTGACCTGGCAGCTCGACCGCCTTGATACGACCTGGCAGTGGTACAGCCGCGACGGCTACTGGT
>CAYGRH010000024.1:0-6596 GCA_964352165.1 uncultured Hyphomicrobiaceae bacterium
CCCGATCTTCGAGGGGCAAATTCGGCCCCGCGCACTCAGGTTCGCCCCGCAGTCAATCGCGCCCAGGAACGCCCGCCCGTTGCCTCGGCTCCTGCGGCTTCTGACCGGCAGCCTGCGGTGCCAAGCGGCGCACCGCGCATCGCCAGCGGCAGTGAGCTTACCGAAGCTCTTGCAGCCAGTCGGCAGGCGTTTATTGCGGCTGGCGTGTTTAGCTGCGTCATCAATATTCTGATGCTGGCCGGGCCGCTGTTTATGTTGCAGGTCTACGACCGCGTCATGACATCCGGCTCCATCCCAACACTCGTCGCGCTCACGGTTCTGACGGCTGGGGTTTACGGCGTCATCGGTCTACTCGAACTGGTGCGATCGCGCGTGGTCGTGCGTATCGGGCTTGAAGTCGATGCGCGCATTTCAAAGCGCGTGTTCGATGCGGCTCTGCGCAGTTCGGTTTCGGGGCGCGGCCATTCGACCTCCGCCTTGCGGGAACTCGATACTCTGCGGCAGTTCATTGCCAGTTCCGGGCCTTTGACTTTCTTCGATGCGCCGTGGACGCCCATCTACCTGCTCGTCATCTTCATGCTGCACTGGACACTTGGCGTGGCCGCCACGATCGGTGCTGTCATTCTGATCTCGATTGCTTGGTTCAGCGAAAGCCGCAGCCGCGATCCGCTTCTGCACGCCGGCCGGACGGCTGCGCGCAGCATCGAGATAGCCGAGACCGGCCAGCGCAACGCCGAAGCCATTGCCGCGATGGGAATGACGTCGGCCTACCGCACACACTGGCAGCGCTCCAATGGCGAGACGCTCGGCTGGCAGCTTTTAGCTGCGGACCGGCTCGGCGGGATGAGCGCCATTTCCAAATCGATGCGTCTGCTTATGCAATCCCTGATGCTGGCAGTAGGCGCCGTACTTGCACTTGAGGGCTTGATTTCGGCTGGCGCGATCGTTGCCGGCACCATCATTTTCGGTCGCGCGCTTGCGCCGGTGGAACAGGCCATCGGCCATTGGCGGCAGTTCCTAAAGGCGCGGGAGAGCTACGGTAAGCTCGACAATCTTCTGGCCGCCATTCCCCCTGCCGCTCGGAAGACGGCGCTGCCGAAACCCAAAGGCGTTTTGGAAGTCCAACAGCTTCGCGTTGCAGCGCCCGAAACGCGACAGCTCATCCTGGCGCAGATCAGTTTTTACGTGCGCCCGGGGCAGATGCTGGCCGTTATCGGTCCCAGCGCATCGGGCAAGTCGTCGCTGGTGCGCGCGCTCGTGGGGCTGTGGGAGCCGCACTCGGGCTCGATCACGCTTGATGGTGCGCGGCTCGATCAATGGAATGCCGAGGATCTGGGCCAGCACATCGGATATCTGCCGCAAAGCGTCGAACTGTTTGCCGGTACGGTGCGCGAGAACATCGCCCGCTTCCAAGCCAACGCAACCGATGAGGAAGTCGTAGCGGCCGCCAAGCAGGCTCATGCACACGAACTCATCCTGGCACTGCCCAAGGGTTACGACACCGAGCTTGGCGCATACGGTACTTATCTTTCCGGCGGCCAGCGCCAGCGCATTGCGCTGGCCCGTGCTCTGTTCCGCGATCCACCGCTGGTCGTGCTTGATGAACCCAACGCCAACCTTGACCGGCTGGGCGACGTCGCGCTTGCAGCTGCCATCGACGGGATGCGTGAACGCGGACAGTCGGTCGTACTCGTCTCGCACCGGGTGCAGGCCATCGGCAAGGCTGACCTCATCGTTTATCTGGAACGCGGCGTACAACGTGCCTTCGGTCCGCGCGACGATGTTCTGCGTCATATCCAGGGCGGTGCTCCTGCTTCGCAAGCGAATGCCAAACAGGATACAGCCGTGGAGCAGAACGCATGACGGGGCTTTCGGGCAACAATTCTCCGCACGGCGGTGACAACTGGTCGCAAAGCGGGCCCTGGGTGCGCTTCGGGCTCTACTCGGTCTGCGGCCTTGTTGTGGGCCTGACCCTGTTTGCTGCCTTTGTGACCATTTCCGGCGCCGTGGTGGCGACTGGAACGGTGACCGTCGAAAGCAAATATCAAAGCGTGCAGCACCTCGACGGCGGCATTGTCGCGCGTATCGATGTAACCAACGGAGAGCGGGTCAAAAAGGGCCAGACGCTGGTTGTTCTGGACGATACGGCTGCGCAAGCGAACCTGACGGCAATCGACGGCCGGGTCGGGGATCTCGCCTTGCAGCAGTCGCGCCTAGAAGCCGAGCGCGATGGGCTTGAAGCCATTGTCCTGCCAGATGGATTGGACCGCGCGCAGCCTGCCATTGCAAATGCCATCAAGGCGCAGGAAGCCCTGTTTCAGGCGCGGCTGCGGGCGCGATCCGGCGAGCTTGCCGTTCTTGATCAGCGCGTCAGCCAGCTCACCAGTGAGGTGCAGAGCCTCAAGGCGCAGCGGGCAGCACGTGGCAAGGAACTCGCGATCAACACCAAGGAACTCGAAACCGTAATGCCGCTGTTCGAGCGCGGCTTTGTCAGCCTGCCCCGCCTGTCGCCGTTACAGCGTGAACAAGCCCGGCTTGAAGGTGAACTCGGCCGGCTCGATGCCGAGATCGGCAAGGCGGAAAGCGGCTTGGCGGAAACCGAGCTTCGCAAGGCGCAGGCCGACAAACAGTACATTCGCGAAGTCGTCGATGAACTTGGCAAAGTCGAGGCTGCCCTTGCCGAACAGCGTCAGGCACAAGCGAAAATCGCCGACGTGATGTCGCGCATTGAGATCAAGGCTCCGCGCGCGGGTCGTGTGCATGGTCTGGAAGTCCACACCATCGGTGGAGTGATCCGTCCGGCGACACAGATTGCCCAGATCATCCCGGAAGGCGAACGGATGATGGTGGAGGCGCAATTGCCGGTTCGCGAGATCGACCGGGTGCGGCCTGGCCAGCACGCCCAAGTTCTGTTCCCGGCATTCAACGCGCGCACGACACCGCGCCTTGAAGGGTCGGTGGTGAAAGTCTCGCCGGCAGAAACACGCGATGAGAGAGGGCGGGCGTTCTATACTGCGGTGATCGATATTCCCGCGCAGGAGATGGCCAAAATCGGCCGCGGTCATGCACTTATTCCAGGCATGCCTGCTGAAGTGTTCATAGAGACAAGTTCACGCTCGATCTTGAGTTATATCCTGAAGCCGCTCACCGATTCGATGATGCAGGCCTTCCGGGAGCGGTGAGGCGGGCAGGTCTATGCAGGCGTTGTAAGGCCTGAGGTATTTAAGCGGGTTCGGGCACTAGCGCGGCGGCGGACAAGCGGCTATAAGCCTTGCCGACGGCGCTTCGGTTAAGATCGAATTGCCACAGTATTCTTGAGGTATCCTCACCGCGCACTTGCGGTTCCGTTTGACCGCAAAATGCTTTGTGCCGCGAAACTTCGCGGCCAGGCCGGCTTAGCACAGTTGGTAGTGCACCTGATTTGTAATCAGGGGGTCGCGGGTTCGAATCCTGCAGCCGGCACCAATATTTTGAAACACTCATGTAGCGCACAAGAGCCCTGATTATCGGTGGGAGTTCTGCTCGGGTTCCATTTGGGCAATTTGTTTGCCGGGTGTGGTTCGGGCACTGTGAGCCGCACAGATGCGCTTCCTCGAGAATGCGACCCTCATTTTCAGCTCAGCGCATCACTCGACGCGTGGTTCGGCATCGTACTTCCTTCGTCCTCAGGGTCAGTCGAACATGCAGCCTATGGCGACATCGCCAACTCATGAATGCCACAGGCGTCGCAAACGTGAGGCGGGAGCAAGAGGATCTTGAGAGCAAGACGTACCTGCCATCCGGCCTTTCCTTGACACTACTACTTGGCATGCGCCTTGCTCCCTTCACCAAGGTGCTTTGAGCAAGTCTGACGACACGTTGATCTCGAGTTTTGAACGAAAAACAAGAAAAGTAGAATCTGCGGTCGGGCGCAAAACGGAGGAAAAAAAACAGATGAAATGGGGTCGAGCAAAACTATTCGCTCCAATGATTGCGGCTGTCGCAATGATTGCTGCACCGCAGCTTCAGGCGGCGGAGCGGATTATTACTGACAAAGAAATAAACGATGAGGCGAACACAGCAGACTGGCTGGCCTATGGGCGGACCCACTCCGAGCAACGGTTTAGTCCGCTCAAAGACATCAACACAGACAACGTCAGCAAACTGAAACCTGATTGGTACGTCGACCTGCCGGACAAATCAGACATGGTGGGCACGCCCTTGGTCGTCGATGGCGTCATGTACTACATCGGCGCGATGAATATTGTGCGCGCATTCGATGCCCGAAATGGCAAAGCGCTTTGGCAGTACGACCCAAAAGTCGCTGAGGTTATCAAGGCCGGATATCAGCGCAAGGTTTTCTGGAAACATAACCGCGGGCTGTCCACTTATGGCGATAAGATATTTCTGGCTACCTGGGATGGCCGCCTGATCGCGATCAACCGGGGCACAGGCAAGGAAGTTTGGTCGACCCGCACGTTCGAGCAGACGGAGCCCTTGAACATTACCGGTCACCCCAAAGCTTTCGACGGCAAAGTATTCGTTGGCAATGGCGGCACCGAATTGGGCCCGACACGCGGTTATGTCACAGCCTATGACGCAGAAACTGGCAAACAGCTTTGGCGATTTTATATCGTTCCCGGCAACCCGGCCGATGGGTTCGAGGACGAAGCCCAGGAAATGGCGGCCAAAACCTGGACCGGCAATTGGTGGGAGCGTTGTGGCGGCGGCAACGCCTGGCACGCCTGGACCTATGATGAGGAATTCGACCAACTCATTTTTGGCACCGGCAACGGCTCGCCGTGGAACCGGAAAATTCGCAGCCCAGGCGGCGGAGACAACCTGTTCCTGAGCTCTGTCGTCGCGGTTGACGCGGACACCGGCAAATACAAATGGCACGTTCAGACGGCTCCCGGCGAAACCTGGGACTACACCTCGAACATGGACGTCGTTCTTGCGGACTTGAAAATCGACGGCAAGGATGTAAAGGCCGCATTACACGCCCCGAAAAACGGGTTCTTCTATGTGATTGACCGGACAAACGGCAAAGTCTTGTCTGCTGAGAAATTTGCCCACGTCAACTGGTCAACGAAGTTCGATCTTGAAACGCAGCGCCACGTCGTTCCTGAAAGCGCCTACTACTTGGATGGTGAGGAAAATATCTATCCTTCCGCATTCGGTGCGCACACATGGCATGCAATGTCTTACAATCCCGAACTGGGACTGGTTTTCATTCCAACCAACCACCTCGGCAACACCTTCAAGGACGCCGGCAAGGATACCGACACCAGCTTCCGGGCAGAAAAGCACAAACTGGGCATTGGTCTCTCAGGTTGGCTGTTGACCAAAGATCCGCATGAAACACGCGGATCTCTTCAGGCCTGGGATCCGGTCAAGAACCAGCGTGTCTGGCAGGTAAACCAGACGAACGCCTGGGGGGCGGGCACACTGACTACCTCGGGCAACCTTGTATTCCAAGGCTTACCGACTGGTAAGTTCAAGGCCTACGACGCCCGGGACGGCAAGATCCTCTGGGAATACAACGCCGGCCTCGGCATTTCCGCTCCGCCGATTACGTATAAGCTCGATGGGAAACAATATGTTGCCCTGCTTATCGGTCCCGGCGGCGCGCTTGCCTCCAACTTTGGTGGCTCGGGTGAATTGGGCTTCGAAGGGTTTGGTTGGAAATACGGCGTTCACCAACGTCGACTGATTAGTTTCGCATTGGACGGCACGGCAAATGTTCCGGCTCAGCCGCCGCCACAAGTTGCCAATCCGATTGTCGACAAAGACTTTGAAATCGACCCGGCGAAAGCGGACACGGGTGCTGGAACTTATGCCGTCCATCTTTGCGTCGCGTGCCATGGTGGCAGTGGCGTTGCTGGCATCAAAGCGCCGGATCTCCGCGAGTCCCCCGCATTGCTCAAAGGCAGTGAAGACACCTTCAGGAGTATCGTCAAAGATGGTGCTTTGCTCGAAAACGGAATGCCAGCATTTCCGACTCTAACGGATGAAGAACTGGAGTCTTTGCAGCACTTTATCCGTAAGCAAGCTCGCGATGGTGCGCGCATTGCTCCAGGTCACTAACATTGCATGTTGATACAGGTGACTAGGAGCGTCAAAGCTTCGGTCGTCATTTAAAGAACGGAAAAGGGGAGGGCGTCGCACCTCCCCTTTTTCAGTTGAGGTATGTCTCGGCGAACGTGGAAAATTGGCAACGCGATTTTGGAAGAAATTTCGAAAAGAAATTGGAACTGCCTCTGCCCCCTTGGCGTCCCTGATCATAACCAGGATCTTTTTGGGTTTTGGTCCTCGTGGGGCCGGGTTGCAGACTCGTTCGGTTTGAGCCCGCCAAGGCTCGAGCGTGGGCACTCCTCGATATTGGCGCAACTGTAGTCCCCACCACTTCGGCCTCAAACGAACGCGGCGAGCCGCATCAAGTATGTATGCTCCAGCGCATGGGCGAGCCTGCTAGAGTTGCCCATTCAGTGCTCCTTCTAGCCACCGACGACAGCAGCTACATGGCCGGTGCCTAACTCGTCGCCGATGGTGGCGTGGGCCATCCCGACGGCAGCGGGCTTTGTTCCCTGCCGGTGTGCTGCCGCCATCGCCTCCAT
>CAYGRH010000024.1:6696-10065 GCA_964352165.1 uncultured Hyphomicrobiaceae bacterium
TCCCGACGGCAGCGGGCTTTGTTCCCTGCCGGTGTGCTGCCGCCATCGCCTCCATAGGGGCAGCTTTGCCAAGAGCCACGACGAGCGAACCAAATAGGAGATACCAATGGCAGATTTCAAACTACACGACGAAACGACCGCTCCCGACGAGAGTAAACCCTTACTCGCTCACTCGAAGAAGGTGTTCGGATTTGTGCCCGGCCTGCACGCTGTAATGGCCGAAGCCCCCGGAATGCTGGAGGCCTATAAGGCGATTCACGAGTTGTTCGTGAATTCAAGCTTCAACGAGGACGAACTCACGGTTGTCTGGCAGACGATCAATGTCGAACATTCCTGCCACTACTGCGTGCCCGCCCATTCCGGCATTGCCAGAAGCATGGGCGTGGACCCGGGCATCGATGACGCGCTTCGCAACAAGTTGCCTCTACCGAACGCAAAGCTGGAAGCGCTTCGCACGTTCACGCTGAGCGTCATCCGTGACCGTGGCAACGTGGATGACAACGCAGTGCAAGAATTTTTGGACGCAGGTTTCACAATGCGTCAGATACTCGAAGTCGTCCTCGGGGTCTCTCAGAAGGTTATGTCGAACTATACGAACCATTTGGCTCGCACGCCGATCGACAAGGCATTCCAAGAATTCGAATGGAAGAAGGTCGGCTGAACACGGGCGGCGGACGGGGCAATGCGCCGTCCGCCTTACATTGCCTAGCCGTTCGACCAGTGAACCCATATTTTTCGAAACATGGAATGATCATGTTGGGGAACGCCGTAAGGCACTTCGGATCGTGATAGCTGTCGTCGTCGTGTCGGTTGGGCTGCAAGCGATGACCGGTGTCTATGCGCGGGGGTTGCAGAACTACGACTTTCGACAATTCCCGCGAGACACATGGGGCGTGACCTCGCGCCCTAAAGTCGTCTTCGACCCAAGCTAGAGCCCTCGTTTTTTCAGTATAGTGTCGATGAAATCGCGAGGCGTGCCCGGTCTGCGAAAGCAGTTTTCAATATTGCTGAGACGGCTTGAAATGCTGATCTCGGAGAATCCGATTTTTGCCATTTCGCTGCGCAGTACAGAGGCAACGGATTTGTACCCAGCCTCGTCGTATCCCTCTTCGTCCCTCAGACGGAGAATGGCAATGCAGTCACTGACGCTCTCATTCATCAAATGCTCGGGGCCATTGCGGGGCGGGTGCGGCCTGTCAACGTCGCCGGTTTGATGATGGGCGCATTCATGCCGGTCGATGAAGCTCTGGAACACCGGCGGCGTTGCGGAGAAATTCGAGCGCACAACGACGGGTTCACCGCTTGCATCCCGACGGGCCATGCCCGCGGCCATACCGGGGCGTCCTTTGTCAGTTTCGACGAAGCGGACGGCCTCTCCCTTGTTGTTGGTGCAGGCTGGCGGGGTGACGACGCTATACGTTTGCGATGCTTGGGCCTGGCCTGCCGCCATAACTCCGCTTAGCGCCAGGACGAGAGCGAAAGCAGAAACGGGAACGCACGGACACGATCGCAAAAGGGCTGATCGGCTCATCATCATTCGTACTCCTATCAACCATCGGATTGCTCCAATGGACACGATGCATCGGGACGTGTCGCGAAGAAATCCTGTCTACGTTGGCGCGTAAGACTGGCGGCATCAAGTTTGATTGCGACGCTAAGTGAACTGATGTCACCATTAGTGCACCGAGTTTCAGGTCGAGCCTCAGGTCAAGGTGCTGGCGATCAGTCATCTTCAGCCGAACACACCCCAAAGCGATCCACCGACGCCTGCAAGGCTTTCACCGACAATTAATCCGGCAGCGATCAGGATGAGGCGCTTTTTTGCGAACTCCGGATACGCCCGCATCAGGGCGGCCGCCAACATAGCGCCTGCGAACAGCGATAGCGAATTCCAGGCCGGGATCACGAAGCCCAGACCGATTGCCGATCCGCTCGGAACAAATCGCGCCCAAGTTTCTGGGACGCGGGCTTCGGTTAAAGCCAGCGCAATTCCGATCAGGCACGCGATTGCCATCGCCGGTACGGCACCGGGCGGGATCGCGACCAATCCTCCGGCGAGGACTTCGGCAACGGCTTTCCATGTGGCAACGGCAGGGGCCGGCCATTCCGCGGTGATAAGCTGCGTCTGCGGCGAAGGGATCAAAACCAGATAGGTCAATGCTCCCACGAGTGATCCTGTGAGGATGCCGAACACTTGCGCGATCATCTGGAAGGATGGCGTTGCACCGATCAGCTGGCCCGTCTTGAGGTCGTGCATCAGATCGGCGCACTGGCCAGCCGCGCCACCCGTGACGTTGGCGGTCATTAGGTTTGTCGTCATCTGTCCGGGCGAAATTGCACCGAAGGTCAGTTGCGTGATTTTTCCCAAAGCCCCAATGGGGGTAATGGCGGTTTCTCCTGATACCCGTGCGGCAACGATTGCCAGCACGTAGCTCAGGCAGACGGCCAGAAAAGCTTCGAACAAACCGATGCCAAAAATCGAATTCTGCGCGGCCACCACGATGATCGTCACGGCGATAAAGGCTGTCCAAAGCGCGCCGGGTCTGAAAGCGCGAGGTTGTGGATCGCTGCCGACGCCCGCGCCTGTCTGCTGCTCTTGAAGTTTTTCGCGTCGTTTTCTCACGACACTCACCAATGAGAACACAAACGATGTAAGGGCGGCTGAAACCATCAGTGTCGCGCCGGGCCACAATAGCCATTCAACAAGTGGCCCGAACCATACGCCGCTTGTTGTTCCTGCCTCCGCCCAACCGTATCCGATTGCGAGCGGTGCCAGCACGCCCCAGGCGATAACGGCGCCCAGCAACATTGAAATGCCGATACGCAAACCGGCAATGGCGCCGAAGCCGACCATGAGCAACGAAGGATCGAGCGCAAAGCCCAAATTCATCGCGGTGATCTTCAGCGGCTTTCCGCCGGCCAGAGCGATATCCCAGCGCAATGCCGGAGCAATCGGGCCAAGTCCGGTCGCCGTCACAAGCGATTTCAAGCCGGCGCTGGCTGCTGCCACGAGTCCGAGGAGGCGCACCCTCGCAGCCGCTTGCGCTCCGCCTGAGTGAATGTCCGTCATGGTTTCCGCCGTCACGACGCCTGAAGGGAAATGCAGCCGCTCACGGACCAGGAGCTGATGGCGCAGTCCGGCCGCCACGACGACGCCAAGCAGACTGACCACCAGCAGCCAGACCGACAGGATGTGAAACGGCAGGGTCTGACCTGTCAGCAGCGCTAGAGCGGGAATGGGCGCGGCAAGGCCAGCGGAGATAATGGAGGCGGCGGCCGATGCCGACCTCTGGCTGATG
Source organism: uncultured Hyphomicrobiaceae bacterium (assembly GCA_964352165.1). Taxonomy (GTDB): domain Bacteria; phylum Pseudomonadota; class Alphaproteobacteria; order Rhizobiales; family Hyphomicrobiaceae; genus CAYGRH01. The sequence goes on from CAYGRH010000024.1 coordinate 9,996, forward strand.
TTCTTTTCCTGGAGCTACCAATGGCGCGTGCCAAACAGGGTTGCAGCAGCCGTCCAAATCGCAAAACCGA
>CAYGRH010000024.1:10075-16700 GCA_964352165.1 uncultured Hyphomicrobiaceae bacterium
AAGTGGAAGCCGTGTGGCTGATGTTGTTTTCGCGGATCTGCCAGGACGGCGCGCCGCCGAAAGGTTCGGCAGCCGACCAGAACGCAAAACCGATCAGGCCGGCTGCAACAGACATGTTGAACGTCCAGCCGATCTTGAGGCCGCTGTAGACGTTGCACGGCGTCAGAAGCGCGCCTGTCAGCATACCCGTCAGTACCGCACGAACGGTCAGTTCATGCGGAGCCATTCCGCTTGGCGGGTTATTTGAAGTTTCGTGGACGTTGCACCTGCTGGGCGTAGCGACGTTGCAAAAGATCGATGAGTTTTGACCAATAACATGGAGTGCGGCGATGATGCGACACCCCCCTGCCCGGCATCACGCCTCAGTAAGGACATTGACTGAGCAACGTGCGGGTCTTGGCTCGCGAACAGGAATGAGATGCGGACGGTAGTTTCCCTTTTTTGAATTCTGGTCTGCCGAGATGAGAGTGTGATGGTCAATGTGTTGTTCCCGGCCGTCCCATTCACGCCCAGCGCCTCAATTAGAACCGGCAGATCGCTTCGTTGCAACGAGGGTGACGCGCCATGAAACTGCATCAGATTACGCCATTTGTTCCCTGCACCCGGCTTCAGAAACAAATCGCCTTTTATCGGGACCGGCTCGGGTTTGAAGTCGGCTTTTCTGCCGACAACTATGCGTTCCTGCGGCGCGATGACGTTGCGGTCCGGTTGGTCGAAGTCAGCGACAGCGTCGACCTCAGCCATCCTGAACGGCAGGGCTCATTCTATATCGACGTCGATGAGATCGATGCGCTTTACGCTCAGATGGAGCCGCGACTTGCCGATCTGCCTGCTGGACGAGTGCGCGCTCCGTTCAACCAGGACTACGGTCAGCGCGAGTTTCATGTCATCGACGAAGACTGCACGCTGATCTTTTTTGGCGAAAGCCTGCCGCGCACCTGAAGTTTCATTAGGGCTGCTGGTCTTTTGTGCCAGGCCTTTCATCGTCAGCCGGCTTAAGGCCGTAAGGTTCAACCAGTTTCCAAACGTGGTCGGGTACCATTGTCTTGACGCGGCGGGGCACCTGGCGGCGCAGGTGAAGCACGGTCTCTATCGCTTTCATCTCAAGGCGCGTGCGGGCAAATTCCAGACCGCGCGGTCCGATCTTCGGCATCAGCCAGCCCATCACCGGTCTCAGCCAATCCGGCATCGTACGCAGCGGGAGCCCGCCTGCTGCGCGCTCGACGTTGGCCATGAATCCTTTGACGCTTGCGTGACGCTTCCCGGCGCTTCCGGGTTTTGATGTGCGCACTTCATCTCCCAGAAGCGAGAGCAGTTCTTCTCCGCGCTCGTTGCGAACCAGCAGCCACTGCTCGCCTTCGCCTCCCATGTATCCGACCGTAATATCGGCCAGCACGTTGGTGTAGTCGACGCATGTGCGGCAGGTGAGCGGAAAGAAGTCGGGCGGCAGCTTCGAGATCGGAAGCTTGAGGAATGGAATGGTCTTGCTGCTTCCATCGGCAAAGCGAAGTTCCACATGATAATCGGCGCGGAATTCCAGATACGTAATGGTTTCAGGCGCATCCGAAAGCAGCTCAAGGAAAGTATGGAAGTTCTGCGTTGTCGTGTTGTCCGAGCACGGAGTGCCGATCACGTACAGGCGCTCGAACCCGAGTTCAGCTTCGAGTGCACGCAAGGCATAGACCTGGCACGGTATGCCGATAATGGCCAACCGCTTAAAGCCTCGTTGGCGGGCGGGCTCAAGCAGGGCGAGCAGCGGTGCGTAACCCATGCGCATGCCGCGGCAGTCGGCCATCGCTTCGGCGCTGGTGACAATGACAGGGACTGGCTTCCAGCGATCGGCTGGGTCAGGCGCCATTGTCAAGACGGCGTCGACAGCACCTGTTTCCAAGAGCCGTTCGGCGATGCGGGTTGTAATGCCCGTCCATTGCGCGCCGTCTTTGGGCGGCACCAGCGATGCCTTCAGCATTCGCCGGAACGGGCCAAAAAACAGTTCGTCTTTACGTGAGGGGTCGCGAGCGCGGCCGTGCACTTGGCGTTCGAGCGCGGGGTAGTCCGGTTTTATGAACTGGCATGCGTGGCCGCAGGATTTCGGGTCGGCCGTGCGCGACACGCCGCAATCTGTACACAAGGATCGAGGTGCTGCCTGCCCGATCTGCGGCGTGGAGATGCCGGGAGAAGAGGTTGGCTCCGGCCGGGCGTGATCATCCATGCTGGCAGTCGCCTTTAAAGCGGGGGCCTTGCTGGCTGGCAAGGCACATAAACAGACAGCTTACGAAGAATGAGCGCTGCGTTAGGCGGGATAACTTTCATCGGTAAATCTGAGATTGGACAAGTTCTGTCCCGCGCGCAACCATCGTGCTCGGCAGCCGCACGGCAATCGAGACCGCGTCACTCGTGTGACGTACTCATGATCTCAAAAGCGCGCCGAAAAGTGCGCTACAGCCTCTTTGAGAGCTTCGAAGACTCCGGGCTCAGAGATGGCGTGACCGGCCTGCTCGATGATCTTCAATTCGCAATCGGGCCAGGCATCCGCTATGGCGCAGGCGGCGGCCGGCGGGCAGAGCAGATCATAGCGACCCTGCACGATGACACCTGGAATACCTTTCAGCCGATGAGCGTTTGCCAGCAGTTCGCTCTCGCTCAAGAAAAACGCATTTGCGATGTAGTGGCATTCCATAATGGCCGTGGGCGGCAGCCTGCCGTCGGGTGGCGGCGGTAGCGGGAGCTTGACTTGTCCTGGTTCTAGCACTGACAGCGCCCGTTCGTAGGCTCCCCAGACGATGGCGGCAGGCGTGTGGATGGCTGGGTCAGGATGATTGATGCGCCGCACGTACGCGCTCAACGCATCGTCGCGTTCGGAGGGCGGGAGAAACGAAACGAACTGATCGAAAAGTTCGGGCCTGAACCTGCTCGGCCCTGCGATGAACGCCCAATCCACTTCGCGGGCCATGCCGAGGAAAATTGCACGCAGCACCAGGGCTGCCACGCGATCAGGGTGCGCGATCGCATACGCCAGAGCGAGTGTTGAGCCCCAGGAGCCGCCGATTACGATCCATCTGTCGATACCGTAGAACTCACGAATGCGTTCGAGGTCGGCGATCTGATGCGCTGTCGTGTTGTTTGAGCGGCTGAGGTAGGGATGCGAGCGGCCTGCTCCGCGCTGATCGAACAGTATTGCGTGGTTTTTGTCCGGATCGAACAAGGCGCGATGAAAGTGCTGTGAGCCGCTACCGGGGCCGCCGTGCAGAAAGACCGCCGGTATACCGTCCTTGCGACCGACCTCTTCGACGTAGATCCAATGCCCATCGCCAACGTCCAGCATGACGGCATCGAACGGGCGGATTTTCGGCGGTTCGGCTGGAGGCGATTTAGCGATATCGGGTGTCTTGCTCATGGGCACGGACACTCGCTGATCGCCCGCGCAGAGGCAACCGATAAGACGGCGCTCTGCCGTAGTGCCGGTCGGCTGACTGGCACTCGCATGTCGTGGCAGGTTGTCAGCCGTCGAGCCGCAATTCAACGCGACGGTCGAGTGTATAGAGTTCCTCACGCGGGTATTTGCTGCGGTCGACGCCGCGATAAGGGTCGGTCTCGCCTTTGGGTGTCATCGTCAGTTCGCCAGCGTATCCACCCGAGCGCACGTAATCGCTCACGGCCTGCAGCCGCTCCTGAGACAGCCTCATGTTGAGTTCGGGAGAGCCGCGCTCATCGGCGTGCCCGGTTAGCGTGACCTGCCGGGGTTTGGTGACGAGGAGGTATTCAAGAAGCAGGGAGACCGCTTTACGGCCCTGTTCGGTAAAGGTCGCTTCGCGGTAGACGAACTGGATCGGGATCGGGATCGATTGCGCAGCCTCCCCGCGAACATGCTGTTCGCCGACGCTATTTTGAGCCTGCTTCTGGCCTTGCGGCGCAGACGAAGAGGCATCAGCTAGGCGTGTCGAGGTTTGGGAGGCGCGGGTTTGTCCTGGATCGGATGCACCCGGTGCCGTCGCCGATGTCAGACTATCTCCGGAGGTTTCGGCATCAAGAGGCGGTGCAGAGGATCGGTCCGAAACCTTCTCATCACTCTCAACGATGCCGCGCGCGGGATCTGCTTGTTTGCTTCGCGCTGTTTCAATCATCTGCTCCAGCGACGCAATCATCCGCTCATTGACGTCGCGGGCGCTGGCTTTGCCGCCATAGGTGATCGTGGGCTGCGCGTCTGCCCCGGCGAATTTGGCCCCTTCGCTTGCTGGCAGTTCAGGCTGAACCACACCCTTGACGATTTTCAGTTTGGCATTTGGGTCAGGGATCTTCTTTTCCGTGACAAGAACCCAGTTTCCAGACGCATCCGCCTTGGCGGTGCCAATAGGCGTATCGCCTGCAATGATGCTGATCTGTTCGGAGGATTCTGCGCGGCCGGCAAAGACGGACGTGCCATCGGGATCAATGCGGACTACGTCAAAAGAGGGAGCTTGCCCGGCAGTGCTCTTCGCATTTGCACCGTCGCCGACGACATCGCTCAGGGCAGCCAATTCGGAGGCGGCGCGTTCGACGGGGGCATTAAGGGACTTAGAGTCCGTAGATTTATCTGCTGTGGGGGACTTGTCAGGATTGAACGCTGTTGAGGTTGCCGCCTTGAGGAACGACAGGTCAATCGACCCGCCGTTGAGTGCGAAAATCGCCGCAGATCCCACAACCAGCGTGAGGATCAATACCCCGATCGAAACGCTTCGCATTACCGGTACTCCCAGCCCCAACGTCGGGCAACACAGTCAAACTCTAGTTCAATCTATCGGATTTGCGCCCCAAATAGCTGCGCAACCAGCAGAATTTTTTTATACACGCGGCCTTCGGCTGCGGGACTGAGCAACGGGTGCGCGCTCGAACGTACCAATCTCTCAAGCCTGCCCGGCAGCATGCGGCAACGCAAAGCTCAGACATTCTATATGACCCTAGAGTATTTGCAGAAAATGGCTGAGCCAGGGTTTATTCGTCTGCCTCGCGATTTGTTGCTCGTTGCTCAGGACGAACTGACGGCTTGCCTTCTGGTTGCCGTGCCGACTTCATTGCTTTCGAGCCAAAGTGGCGAAAGATCCTCAACCTGCAATGGTTAACGGCTGCAAGCGAACACTATGGCGGCAGCTCTCGCCAGAGATGCGGACAATCATTCGACGTATTTTGTTCTTTTTCAGTTGATTATGCTCTTTCCTTGCTTTTTTGTCTTAGGCTGATGCCGGTACTACCTGCAGCACAACACTTTACCTAGCTCGATATCCACGTGCTTCAGATTTCTGAAGGTTCGTTGGGATCATACCACCCGGTCGCCTTACTGCCATTGTCAAAGATTAACGATTGGTTTTGACTTTAGATGTTCACGCATCAATTCACATTCAGTCGCAGCCATCCCGACGGGTCAGGATCGGCCTTCCGGAATGCCTGCCCGCTGGCATCGGATGCGTCGCGTAGTCACTTTTCCGGAACGGCTGCGGCGATACCTGGCGCGAAGCGCATGAGAACGATTGTTGCCCAAGCGAGCATAGCAGGAACACAGGATTACCGGGCCCGGCCATTGGCTGAGCGGCCGAAGTGGTGGACTGCGTTAGATCGCGATTCAAGAAACGAAAGACAAGCCGGCGATCCGATCGACCGGCGCTAAGGGAGTTTGCGTAATGGCCATCAATTTCAACGAAGTGGGTTCGTTCTCGGGTCCAGGAAACAGCGACGTTCTCTCCAACCCGACGTCGCTTCAATTCGGGCCAGACGGCAGGCTTTACGTGTCCGAGCAGAATGGCTCGATCAACGCCTTCACCATCACGATCCAGGACGGGCAGTACGTTGCGACCGCGCACGAGACCCTGACGCTGGCCAGCGGGCTAGAAGTCGTCAAGTCAATCCAGAACCACAACGACGATGGTTCGCTCAGCGGGCAAGGCAACCGGCAGGTCACCGGTATTCTGGTCGGCGGCACTGCGGAAAATCCGGTTCTTTACATTTCTTCGAGCGATCCGCGCATCGCGCAAAACGGCGAGCAGAACCTCGATACGAATTCCGGCGTCATCACGCAGGTCACTTGGAACGGCAGCGACTGGGAAGCCATCGACATCGTTCGCGGCCTGCCGCGGTCCGAAGAAAACCACGCCACCAATGGTATGATTTTCAGCCCCGATGGCACCAAGCTGCTGGTCGCACAGGGCGGCAACACGAACAACGGCGCACCTTCCGGCTTCTTTTCCTACACCGGTGAATATGCCCTGTCGGGTGCCATTCTCGAGATCGATCTTGTCGCGATCAACGCCCTGCCGGTGTTGACCGATCCTATCGGCGGCCAGGGCGGTACTCCCCGCGACTACGTCTACGACCTGCCGACACTCGATGATGCCAGTGTCGCCAACGACGGCGTGCGCGAGGATGCCAACGGCCTGGATACGGCTGGCCCTTGGGGCGGCAACGACGGCTTCAACATGTCGATCCTGCCGGCAGATGCGCCGTTGCGCATCTATGCCGATGGCCTGCGCAATCCCTACGACCTGGCGATGACGCCTTCGGGACAGCTTTACACTGTCGATAACGGCTCGAACGGCGGTCTTGGCGGCAATCCGAATACCGCCGGCGGGGAGGCGATCAATACGCCCAACAACGG
>CAYGRH010000024.1:16710-18489 GCA_964352165.1 uncultured Hyphomicrobiaceae bacterium
CCTCATCGAGGACGGCGGCTACTACGGGCACCCCAACCCAGCGCGTTCCAACCAGAACCTGCCTTGGACGATCTATAACGATTCCGGCAACCCGGACGGCTCGGTTTCGCCAAACTCGGTGCCCGATCTTTCCGCTCAGGTTCCTACCGGCGTGAATATCCAGCCCGGCTTCCTGATCGATCCGTCGAAGTTCACGGGCGATCCTGCACGGCTTTTGGAAAGCGGTATACGGGTTGAGGCCGACAGCGCGGAATCAAGCGCGCTCGTGACATTGGGATCGTCTTCGAATGGTCTCGCCGTCTATTCGGGCGGTGCCTTTGACGGCGCGCTCGACGGCGCGCTGATCGTCACGCAGTTCAACGGCAACGTCACGCTTCTCAACCTCAATGCCGCCGGCGACGATGTGGTCTCACTGATCGGGCCCGGAGCGGACGGTGTTCTGGGTACGGGCGATGACATCATCGAAGACGCCGACGGTGTCTTCCCTATCTCGACGGGCGGATCGCAACCGCTTGATGTCACCGTCGGGCCTGATGGTACAGTGTGGGTTGCCGAGATCGGCGGCGGCATCAAGGTCTATGCGCCATCGGACCTCGTGCTCCCCGATGACCCCGACTTCGACAACGACGGCTTGCTGAATACGGTCGATCCGTTCATTCGCGACGCGACGAACGGTGCCCTCGTTGCCGTGCAGCCGGGCCAGACCCTGCTTTGGGACTTCGACCCCAACCAGGACGGCAATCGTCCCGGCCCGAACGGCTATGGCGGCGGTCTTACCGGCGTGATGGTCAATGGCACGACGGATTTCGAGGTCTTTTTCCAGGAACCCTCAACGCTGCCTGGCCAGATCATCAATCTCGACAACGTCAAGTTCACTACGGCTGCAGGCGGCGGCACCACCGTGATCGAGAGCGTTTCCAATGGAGACCCCTTCACCGGGTCAAACAGCGGCGAGTATCTGTTCCACACCGGCGTGACGATCCCGCAGAACGTCGAGACGTTCAACATTACGTGGACGGTGATCAATCCCGGCGACACGCTGTCGGGGAACTTCCAACAGATCGGCGGCTACATCGGCACGGGCGACCAGTCCAACTACCTGAAGATCGTCGCGATCCAGCACCCAAATGGCGAGATCCAAGTTGCGCTTGAGGATGGGGATGCCGCGCCCGGCACAGCTCAGCAGTTCATCCAGGCCAATGACATCTTCAACGTTGACGATGCGGACGGTAAGAAGATCCTCCTCAGCTTCGAAATCGACATCGCGGCCGAAACGGCAACACCAACTGTTATCTACGAGACGGCAACGGGAAGCACGACTGTTTCCGGCACGGCGCTGTCGATTGCCAACTCCGCAGTTCTTGACGCCATCAAGGGCGACTACACCGTCAACGGTCAGACAACGGGTCTGGCCGTCGGGCTGTTCTCGACGAACAACGGCCAATCGCCTGCCAACACGTTCCAGGCGATCTTCGATGGGATCGAGATCACCGCGACGGGCGATGCCTCGCCAACCGTGCTTTATCGCGTGAATGCTGGCGGCCCAGAAATTGCCGCCATCGATGCGGGCCCGAACTGGACGGCTGACACGGGGGCTGCCAACAGCCCGTTCCTGGCGGATGCGGGCTCGAATAATGTCACGGGCTTCGCGGCGGTCGATCCTGGCCCCGGCGTACCGATCACGACGCCCGGCGCAATCTTCGATACGGAACGCTGGGACAATTCCGGCGGAACTGAAATGCAGTGGGCATTTGCCGTGCCGACGGCAGGGCTTTACGA
>CAYGRH010000025.1:0-18439 GCA_964352165.1 uncultured Hyphomicrobiaceae bacterium
CTGCGGAGCGAAGCGAGGCCAGCCTCCCAGATCTTTACTTAGTACCAGAGGCCGACAGGCCATCTATAGCGCGGGCGCATTTCGGCGGGGCCGATGCCGACGAGCGTGACCATCGGCTCTTCGTGGATCGTGATCGGCGGCATCTGGCGTTCGGGCTTGAGAGACAGCAGCCGGGCCACGCGGTCCTCGGTGGGAGGGTGCGTGCGCAGCAGCGAGGGCTGGGGCACCTTTCGGCCGGGGACGGGCAGGCTCATGTCCTCCCACATGCTGCCGGTGTAGCGTTCCAGACGCTGCAGCGCAGACGCCAGCCCGACGGGATCGCCGGTCAGCATGGCGGCTTCGAGGTCGGCGTCGAATTCGCGTGCGCGCGACAGGCCGAGTTGCAACAGGCTCATAAGGGCGGGGGCGAAATAAAGCAGTCCGACGGCGAGCCAGCTCATGGCCGGTTCGCCGGTCATGGAGCCGAACAGGTTCATGACCGCCAGCGCGAGGGCAACATAGGACAGCGTGGTGACGAAGCGCGTCATGACGTCGGCGAGCCCCATCAGCCAGAGGTCGTTGTTTCTGATGTGACTCATCTCGTGGGCGAGGACGCCGTTGATCTCGCGCAGCGTCAGGCGGCGCAGCAGGCCTTCGGTGATGGCGATGGCAGAGCGGCCGGGCGAACCCGTCGCAAAGGCGTTCAAGGTCGCGCTGGGGATGACGTAGAGCTCTGGGCGCGCTGGCAGTTCGGCGCGCATGGCGAGTTCATCGACCAGATAGGACAGCTGGCTGTCGTCGGGGGGCACGTGGCGCGCGCGGTAGAGCTTCATGACGGCGTCGGGGGGAATGCGGGTTGCGGAAAACGCAACGATCGCTATGCAGACGAAGGCGGTGATGACGCCGAAGATCCCCCAGATCATGGAGGTGGCGGCAGCCAGGATCGCGCTAATGCCACCGATCAGCGCGATGGAATGGACGAGGTTGCGCTGCTTGTGTGTTCGCAAATCCTGGGCGTCGAGAAACGGGGTCACGTTGGGTTCCGCAGGCTCCGGTTATTGGGCCAATGCCGGGTTTGGATCGGGCTTAATCTCCATTACGGGAAAAAACGACATTTCCGAGGACGCAAGCCGGCTAGCGTGCGGCTGGGCAGGTTTTTCGCAGGCAGTGTGTGCTGGTTTGGCTGCCTGCGGGTTTTCTGTTGCGCGTTTCGAGGCCGGAGCTTCAGAACTTTTCGATAACGGCCTCTTCCGCAGCGATGTCTTCGACGGGCGGGATGCCTGCCATGGCCGTCACGACGATCTTGTCGGCGCGTTCGACCACCGTGTAGGAGACCTCCATCGAGGGGCGGATGAACTGCTGGTCGCGCATATGGGCCAGGAGCTTGAGGAACGGGCTCCAGAAGCCGGCGATGTTGGCGAGGATCACGGGCTTTTCGTGGCGGCCGAGCTGCGACCACGTCAACTGTTCGACGAGTTCTTCCAGCGTACCGATGCCTCCGGGCATGGCGACGAACGCATCGGAACGTTCAAACATCAGCATTTTCCGCTCATGCATGTTTTCAGTGATGATGAGTTCATCGACGTCTTCCAGCATGTGCTCGTGCTGGCTGAGAAACTGCGGGATAATGCCGGTGACGTAGCCGCCATGCTCGAGTCTTGCGCGGGCAACTTCGCCCATCAGGCCGAGGCCGCCGCCGCCATAGACGAGGCCGACATCGGCGTTGGCCAGGTTGCGGCCGAGTTCGCGCGCTGCCTCGACATAGGCCGGATTGGTGCCCGGGCCGCTGCCGCAATAGACACAGATGTTGATGTCCGGAACTGGTCGATTGCTCTTGGACGTGGTTGAAATGCCGTTTGTGTGTGCGGAATTTGGCGTTGCAGACGGTGGTGATTTTTTCTTTTTTGGTTTGTTTGTCATCGTCCTATTCCATCATCAAACAGCGGAAAGTGTGTGGCAGAGGCGTGATAATTCATTAACGGACGGGCCGGCCTTACGTCGATAGTTGTTAAGCACAGCGTCTGTCCGTGCTCGCTAACACACTGATTAAGGGGCTTTGATGGTGCGGGGATTGCACTTGGTTGACAATCCCTGCAAAACCCGTGCTCGCTACTATTTACGGCGCGTTGAATGCCGTAAGGTGAAGCAATCGCAATGCTTTTGTGCTCGCAGCGTGCAATTTGTGCTCGCTTCGGCTCGTGTATGCGCGTTGGTTTAGGTCGTGTTCTGACAAACGAAAGCTGAGTAGAGTTTGGTCATGCCAGCGCGTAGTCCGATGATTGTGAGCATTGTTTGCGTGGGCCTCGTCGCGGCGTCCTTTGTGCTGCCCGGCGCGCACTCCAATCGCGACGATGGCTGGACGATTGCGGGTTTCAAAGATGAGCGCGCGGCATTTCAATTGGGCGTTCCTCAAGAACGCCCGGTGATCGTCGCGCCCGCCACGGCTTCGTCCTCAGTGATGGACTTTGTCCCGGACTTGCAAACGATGAAGGCCGCGTTGCAGGGCTTCGGGTTTTCGGTTGCCGGCTTGGTTGACGCGGCCAATGCGCAAGCAGGTGGGCAATTTGGCGCTCGACGGACAAGTGAGGCGGAGGTCAGGCTTTCACCACTGGCCGAGCCGAGGTTCTCGCGGGTCGTGATGGACCCCGTCAATGGTGCGACATTCGATGGCACGGGACCAGCGGGTGCTGATATCGTTTTGTGGCGTCAGGGCCGCGCGCTGGGCCGTGCGAAGGTTGAGCCGAACGGCAAGTGGTCGGTGCAGATCGATGAACCTTTCTCAACAGGCGACCACAGCGTCACGTTAGGGGTTGATTTGAACCGAGGCCGGCCGCAGGTGTTCGGTCAGGAAGTTCGGATTTCCATACCGCGGAATTTCCGTGACGGCGGTGCTGTCACCATCGACGTACCTGCGCCACGCGTCGAGGAACGTGCCGAGCCGCGGTCGTTGGAGCCGGGGAGTAGCGCATATGCCGAAGCGCTGAGGCGTCGCGCTGAGGAATTGGCGGCGGCGGCCAGCCGGCGTTTCGATCAGATCGCACCATCGTCTGAACCCGTGATCATCGATCCTGATCTGCAGACCAAGCGCGTTGCCCGTCAGACCGGGCAGGCAGGGCAGCCAGACGATACGGTGCCGGAGAGGACAAACGGTAATATTCCGATGCCAGAGCGGCGGTCGGATCGTGAGATTGAGATTGCCGGTAAATCATCAGGTTCGGATGGCGCGCGTGATGGCAATGGCGATTCGGTGCTGGCGCCTGTGATCGATTGGCTGGAGCGCTCGGCTCGCGACTACCAGAACGTCATTGTACCGGGGCTTTCTGATCCGGCAAAACAGCCGGATGATTTGCGGGCTGGCCGTACTCCCGAGCCGCCCAATGGAAAGCCGAGTGAACGTGTGCGCCGCGACGTCGATGATGCGCGACGCGCGAGGCTGGAAGAGCAGGAGTTGCTGGATCGGGAGGCTGCTGAATTGCGCCGGCGGCGCGCCGACGAACTCCGTGCCCGCGATGCGCAGGCTGAAGCCATAGCGCGGACGGACGCCGAGCGGGAGGCTGCCGAGCGCGCAGAAGCTGAACGCATACGTCAGCGTTCGCTCGTGACAGCGGAAGATGCGGCACGCAAACAGGCTGAGAGCTTCGAGCGTGATCAATCCGGTACGCTGGCGGCGCAGGACGCGTTAGAGGAACAGCGCCGGCTCGATGCCGAGGCGGAAGCGCTGCGTGTGAGGCGGCAGGAAGACGTCGTGCGGTTGTCTGAAGAGCAGCGCCGCCGAGCGCTGGACGCGCAAGTCGCCCGTCTTGAGGCAGAGCGCGCTCGCAAACTGGCGGAACGCGAACAAGCGCGGCGTGATGCGCTGGAAGCGCGCGACCGTGAAGCTCAGGAGCAGCGACGTGCACAAGAAGAGCGCCAAAGGCAGGCGCTGATCGAGGAGCGGGAGCGGGCAAGGGTTGATGCGTTACAGATTGCAGCCGAACAGCGGCGCGATGCTATTATTAACGCGAAGCTGAGACGTGCACGTGAAGTCGCCCGGCTTGATGATGCTTATCGCATATCTTTGGAAGCGGCCGCTTCGCGTGTTGAGCCTGAGGAACCTGTGCCGTCGTCGCCTCAGAGCGTGGACGTTGTCGTTTTGCTGCCGGAGCGTCGGCCTAGTCTGCCGGCAGTTTCCGTGGAACGGGACGGCTTTGCATGGGAAGATCGTAGCGCGTCGCGCGTCGCGGTTTCCCCACCGTTGCCTGACCGGGACGAGATGAAACGGCCGATCCGTATCGATGTATCGCGCCTCGTCGTGCCAGAGGAAAACACGCAGCGGCGGCTCGCGGTTCGCACGGTCTATGAACAGGGCAGTGCCGTTCGCGGCCCGGTGGACGATGATGACCGGAACGATGGCAGGTATGCTGAGAACCGGCACAGCGTTCGCGAGCCTCGGGTGCGTTACAGGGCTGTGAATAAGGGCCGCAGCAACTCATGTCAGGGTAGGGCGGGCAAAAAAGTGCGCCTCGGTGGCACCTATATCGTCGCACCGGGTGACACGCTATGGGCGATCTCTCGTCGGCATTACAAATTGGGTCGCAGGTATCCCATCATCTTCCGAGCGAACCGGAAGAAGATCAAGGATCCGGATCTAATCTACCCGTGTCAGCGTTTATATCTTCCGAAGCGCTAGCTTTCGACCGGTTGTTGTGGCTCCTCCAGGTTCTGATGTGCGAACGGGCTGCTGGTAACGGCCGTGACCGCTGTTCTACAAGAACTTGATCGCGCTTTTAGTAGCGTGCCTTGTTGCGGGGTTTGCCGAAAGCTCGCGTTTTCCGGCTTGCTGTTTCTTCGGCGATGGGCTCGGCTGCAGCAAACCTATTTTGAATTTCAGTCATTGCGCGTGGGACCGGCACAACGGTTGCCCGATGCCTGATGAAAACTAAAAAGCAGGATTAATGACACCTCGACACGGTTCGTCTTCCCAGCACGGTGCTCCACCTTCGCCAGATTTGTTCTCTCAGTCCGAACGAGAAGATCATTGGACGGTTTTTAAAGGTCTACTGCCATTCGTCTGGCCGGAAGGGCGGCCGGATCTGAGGTGGCGCGTGGTGATCGCGTTCGCGCTTCTGGTCCTGGCGAAATTTGTCACTGTCGCTGTGCCGATATTCTACAAGGAAGCGACAGACGCGCTGACGGCGATCGCGGGCCGTGCGAATTCTCCTGAAGGAACGGGGATTGGTGCGGAAGCTGTGCCGGTCGGCCTTGCACTCGCTGTGACCGGTCTGATCCTGGCCTATGGGTTCGGCCGCGTGATGATGATGGTGCTGAATCAGATCCGCGATGTGTTCTTCACCAAGGTTGGCCAGCACGCGGTTCGCGAACTGAATAACCGCACCTTCAGACACCTGCACAGGCTGAGCCTGCGCTTCCACCTCGAACGGCGAACGGGCGGACTCTCGCGAGTCATCGAACGCGGTTCGCGGGCCATCGAACTCATCATCCGGATGGGCATTCTCAATGTTGTGCCGACGTTCCTCGAGCTGATCCTGGTTTGCGCGATTCTGTTTTACTACTTCGACATCACTTATGTGCTGATCGTGCTGGCAACGGTCGGTTGCTACATGTGGTTCACATTTGCCGCCTCGGAGTGGCGCATCGCCATTCGCCGCGAAATGAATGACAGCGATACCGAGGCCAACACGAAGGCAATCGATAGCCTGTTGAATTTTGAGACGGTCAAATACTTCGGTAACGAAGGGCTTGAATCCCGGCGCTTCGACCTGTCGATTGCGCGATACGAACAGGCTGCGATCCGGACCTACACTTCGCTTGCCGTGTTGAACTCCGGGCAGGCTGTGATCTTCACCATCGGTATGACGTTTGCCATGTGGCTTTCGGCTCGTGGGGTTGCGATGGGGACGCATACGGTCGGCGATTTCGTCATGATCAATGCTTTGATGATCCAGCTCTACATGCCGCTCAACTTCATGGGCATGGTGTACCGCGAGATCAAACAGGGGCTCGTGGATATCGAAACCATGTTTTCAATCCTCGCCCAGAAGCCGGAGGTCGTGGATCGACCAGGGGCAAAGCCCTTGGCGATCGGGGACGGCAGTATCCGGTTTGAGAAGGTGTCGTTTTCCTATGACCCTGAGCGCCAGATCCTTAAGGATCTTTCGTTCGAGGTGCCGGCTGGAAAGATGGTCGCGATCGTCGGGCCTTCGGGCGCGGGCAAATCGACGATCAGCCGTATTTTGTTTCGCTTTTATGACATCCAGTCGGGGCGCGTCTTGATCGACGGGCAGGACATTCGCGATGTGACGCAGGAAAGCCTGCGCCACAATATCGGGGTCGTGCCGCAGGACACGGTGCTGTTAAACGATAGGGTCTTATACAACATCCGGTATGGGCGGCCCGACGCGAGTGATGAGGACATCATCGAGGCGGCCAAGCTGGCGCAGATCGACGGCTTCATCCGGATGCTGCCTGAAGGCTACAAGACGATGGTTGGCGAGCGTGGGCTCAAGTTGTCGGGCGGTGAAAAGCAGCGCGTGGCCATTGCGCGAACGATCCTGAAGGCTCCGCCGATCCTGATGCTCGATGAAGCAACGAGCGCGCTGGACAGCCATACGGAAAAGGAAATCCAGGATGCGCTGGATCGCGTGTCGAAGGATCGGACGACAGTCGTGATTGCTCATCGATTGTCGACGATCATCCATGCCGACAATATTCTGGTGTTGGAGAAAGGTGCACTGAAAGAGCAGGGTACGCACGCGGAACTGCTGGAGCGTAACGGACTTTACGCCAGCTTGTGGAACAGGCAGCGGCAGGCGGAGCGCGCGCGGGAGGAATTGGCCCAAGCGCTGGAGGAAGCGCAAAAGGCCGGCGCGCTGCGGCCGGAAGATGTGGCTGCTCTTGCCGCGCTGAAGGAATGAGACCGATCTCATTTTAGCAGCGGGTCTGACGACTGAGCCGGACGGAATGTGGGCCCGGCTCAGGTGATGAGGCTGTGGTTGCCTGAACCTGGTATCGAGATTGGTCGCGAGACAGGTTGCGAGATTGGCAGCGGATCCAAACTCGCCTGCTTCACTCAGAGTGCGGCGCTGGCGGCTGCTTCAATGGCTGGCGACTTCGGGATCAACACGTACAGGTAGGTCGCATAGCAGGCGAGAAGGATACCGCCTTGCAGTCGTGATACGTGTCCGCCGATGAATGCGAATGTCAAAAGCAGTACCGAGGCTGCGACCATGACGGGGTTGTCGAAGTAGACGATTTCCGTTGGAATTTCGGTTGGCGCAATCAGGCCCGTAACGCCGCCGATCCCCAGGATGTTGTAGATGTTCGAGCCCAGCACGTTGCCGACTGCGACGTCGGTGTGTTTGCGCATGGCAGCAATCACGGACGTTACGAGTTCCGGCATCGAAGTGCCGACGGCGACAATGGTGAGGCCGATTACGGTCTCAGAGACGCCCCAGGTGCGTGCGATTCCCACCGCGCCATCGACCAGCAGCTTGCCGCCGAAAATGATGATCACAAGTCCCGCAACCGCCATTGCGAGCGCAACTGGCGTTGAGATCAGCTCGTCCGATGGTGTCGGCTCGTTTGGTTCGCCGAGAACTGCTTTGGCGGCTTCTCCTTTGTCGTAGGCTGCTGTGTGGCCGCCGTTGGAAATTTTCATTTCCTGCACGTAGGCATAGGTGAGGTAGGCAAGCAGAGCCAATACAAAACCGGCACCGACCATGCGGTCAAGCGGGTAGGTGAAGGCGAGCACGGTGAAGGCTAACGCTGAAAGAAGAACGACGGCCCCGTCACGTTGCAATGAATGCGCGTGGACGGTGAGCGGCATGATGATGGCGGCCACGCCGACGATCAGAAGAATGTTCGAGATACTTGAGCCGACAATGTTACCAACCGCGATTCCGGGAGAGCCTGCGAGGGATGCCTGGACGGAGGTGACAAGTTCCGGGGCAGACGTGCCGAAGCCGACAAGCGTGATGCCGATCAAGAGAGGGGACATGCCGAATTTCTTGGCCACGTCGACTGCGCCTCTGACCAGCATCTCTCCACCAAAAATAAGAAGTACGAAGCCGGCGGCCAAGAATAAGTAGTCGGTCATCGGCTGGGGTATCCCTTGTCGGTGAAGTCTTTAAAACGAAGAGGCGCTGCCCCGGCACGCGAGATGTGCTGCCGGCCTCGGTGAGGAATGGCAATGGCCAGACGGCCAGGGTAGGCGTCGTAGATGGAACATGAGCGCTGGAGCGCAACTCATTTAGTGACGAACTGCTCGTGCGTGTAGCCCTGCAAATACAAGAGTGCGCTCAGATCGCCAAATCGTATCGCCGAGTGTGCCGCATCGGCGACAATCGGCTTTGCGTGATATGCAACTCCCAGGCCTGCGGCTTTCAGCATGTCGAGGTCGTTTGCGCCGTCGCCCACGGATATGGATTGATGCAGCGGGATTGCGAGTTGTTTTGCAAGGCGTTCGAGAGCTGAGCGTTTAGCGGCCCTGCCGAGGATGGGCTCGCGAACCGTTCCCGTGAGGCGGTCGTCGTCGAATTCGAGAACGTTGGCCTGATGCTCATCAAAGCCGATCATGTCTTTAATGATTTCGGTGAAAATCGTGAAGCCGCCGGACACAAGCGCGCAGTAAGCGCCGTTGGCGCGCATTGTCGCGATGAGGGTTGCTGCCCCCGGCATCAGGCTCATGCGGTTTGCGAATTCGTGAAGTGTTGCGCGCGGCAGGCCGGTAAACAGGGAGACGCGTTCTTTCAGTGCCGATTCAAAGTCCAGTTCGCCGCGCATGGCTCGGGCCGTAATTTCTGAAATATGCGCGCGTGCGTTGATGACGTCGGCGAGTTCATCGAGCATTTCCTGCTCGATGATGGTGGATTCCATATCAGCGACCAGGAGGCGTTTGCGCCGGCCTTCTGCTGGAAGGATTGCCGCGTCGATGCCTTTTGGGTTCGCGATGGCGCTGATTACGTTCGTGCGAATGAACTCCACCATTTCGGCAGTATTTTGCCAGGGCGTATGTTCAGTTCCCTCAGCGTTTGGCGATATTGCCAATTCGCATGCCTTGGATGGAGCAAGCCAATGAGGCGCCTTGCCAAGATGGTCCGCAGGAATGGGCGCTGCGATTTCACTCAGCAAGCGATCAGTGATCTCTGGGCCGTTTTCAGGTGCGATAAGCACCAGCACGAATGACATGCTATGTGGGCTTTCCGAACATTGTATCGAACAAGGGGAGCGTGGCTTGCTGCCATGAGTGAACGCGAGGGCGAACCGAGCGCGATCGTTATTGCAGGGCCTACGGCGAGCGGCAAGTCCGCCGTGGCGATGGAGCTTGCCGAAACGCGCAACGGTGTGGTCATCAACGCCGATTCGATGCAGGTCTACCGCGAAATGCGGCTATTGACGGCCCGGCCCTCGGCCGCAGACGAAGCGCG
Organism: uncultured Hyphomicrobiaceae bacterium; assembly: GCA_964352165.1. Taxonomy (GTDB): domain Bacteria; phylum Pseudomonadota; class Alphaproteobacteria; order Rhizobiales; family Hyphomicrobiaceae; genus CAYGRH01. The sequence continues at coordinate 9,405 of CAYGRH010000025.1, forward strand.
GGTGCCTCACCGGCTCTATGGCCATGTCGGACTGGCGGAGCCCTATTCGGTTGCGCGCTGGCTGGGGGAGGTGGCCGCTGTTATCGAGGGCGTGCGGGCGGTTGGAAGGCTTCCGGTCATTGTAGGCGGCACGGGTCTTTATTTGATGGCCCTGCTGGATGGTTTGTCGCCGGTTCCTGAGATTGCACCGGATGTGCGTGCGAAATGGCGAGCTGCCAGCAAGGAGTGGTCCGCCGAAGCACTGTTTGAGGCTTTGTGTGCGCGCGATGAGCTAACGGCAGCGCAGTTGCGTGCCAGCGACACGCAGCGTGTTGTTCGGGCCCTTGAAGTTATCGAGGCGACAGGGCGTCCACTTGCTGAGTGGCAGAAGGTCAAGGGAAAGCCGGTTATAGCGAAAGAGGATGCAGAATTGCTGGTTGTTTCTCGGCCGCGCGAGGAGCTTTACGATCGATCGGCCCGGAGGTTTGACGCCATGCTTGAGGCAGGAGTGCTGGAGGAGGCGGATGCCGTGCGTTTGATGCAACTTCCCGACGGCTTGCCGGGACTACGGGCACTGGGGCTTCGTCCGCTGATTGCTCATTTGGACGGTCAAGCAACTCTCGACGTAGCCGTCGAAGACGCCAAGCGGGATACGCGGCACTACATCCGCAGGCAGAGCACTTGGGTAAATGGAAGAATGATTGCGTGGAATCGTATTTCTGCGCAATAAAAAGAATGTTTGGCCGCTATCCTTTTTGCATTTATTGATTATTCAGGGTTGACCGGCCATTTTGCGGTCACTACCTTCCCGCCGTTGAGGTCGCAGGGTGTCTGTTCGGGCAGTCCTATCGCGGCCCAAAGAGATTCAAGCGATCTGTTTTGGCAATGACGCGGGCGGGTCGAGCGGGATTGCGGGCTGTTTCAGTCCGATCAATGAGCGCGGTTGAGCTGAGTTTGGTGGATGCTCCTTGGCATTCCCGGCACGGTCGGCGCTCACGTTTTGTGGCAGGGAGAGACGCCATGGCGCTTCAAATGACGGGTGCGGAAATCGTGATCAAGGCTCTGGCCGATCAGGGCGTCGATGCCGTGTTCGGCTATCCGGGCGGCGCGGTCCTGCCGATCTATGATGAGATGTTCCAGCAGGAAAAAGTCCGGCACATCCTGGTTCGCCAGGAGGGCGGTGCGGTTCACGCTGCGGAAGGTTATGCGCGCTCGACCGGCAAGGTTGGTGTCGTTCTGGTGACGTCGGGTCCCGGCGCGACGAATGCTGTGACTGGCCTCACCGATGCGTTGATGGATTCCATTCCGCTCGTCTGCATCACGGGGCAGGTTCCCACGCACCTCATCGGCAACGATGCGTTTCAGGAGTGCGATACCGTCGGCATCACGCGACCGTGCACGAAGCACAACTGGTTGGTTAAAGACGTCAACGATCTGGCGCGCGTCATTCACGAGGCGTTTCATATCGCGCGCAGCGGCCGCCCCGGGCCGGTCGTAGTCGATGTGCCGAAGGATGTGCAGTTTGCGACCGGCAACTACGTCGGGCCATCCAACATCCAGCACAAGACCTACAAGCCCCGGCTGAAGCCGGAACAATCCGCCGTGCGTGATGCCGTCGAACTGATGGCCAGCGCCAAGCGGCCGCTCTTTTACACCGGCGGCGGGGTGATTAACTCTGGGCCGAAGGCCAGCCAGCTCTTGCGCGAACTCGTGCGGCTGTCGGGTTATCCGATTACATCCACGCTGATGGGGCTTGGCAGCTATCCGGCATCGGACAAGCAGTGGCTTGGGATGCTCGGGATGCACGGCACCTACGAAGCCAACATGGCGATGCACGACTGCGATGTCATGATCAACATTGGGGCGCGGTTCGATGACCGCATCACGGGCCGTCTCGATGCGTTCTCGCCTGGCTCCAAAAAGATCCACGTCGATATCGATCCCTCGTCGATCAATAAGAACGTACATGCGGATATCCCTATCATCGGGGATTGCGCCTACGTGCTCGAAGACATGCTGCGGATCTGGAAAGCGCGTGCGCCGCAACTCGACAAGGCGGCTCACAAGGGCTGGTGGAAGAGCATCGAGAAATGGCGCGACCGCAAGTCGCTCAACTACAAGAAGCTCGAAGATGTGATCATGCCGCAGTATGCGGTCGAACGGCTTTATGAACTGACCAAGGATCGCGATCCCTATATCTCGACCGAAGTCGGGCAGCACCAGATGTGGGCTGCGCAGTACTTCCATTTCGAGGACCCGAACCGCTGGATGACATCAGGTGGGTTAGGCACGATGGGTTACGGCCTGCCGGCCGCGATCGGCGCGCAGCTCGCTCATCCCAAGTCGCTCGTCATCGATATTGCGGGCGATGCCTCGATCCTGATGAACATTCAGGAATGCTCGACCGCGGTGCAGTACCGGCTGCCGGTGAAGGTCTTTATCCTCAACAACCAGTACATGGGCATGGTGCGCCAGTGGCAGCAGCTGCTCCACGGCAACCGGCTGTCTGAAAGCTACACCGAGGCGCTGCCCGATTTCGTGAAGCTGGCTGAGGCCTACGGCTGGAAGGGAATGTACTGCGACAAGCCCGGTGAACTCGACGACAAGATTATGGAAATGATCGATACACCGGTGCCAGTGATCTTCGATTGCCGTGTGGCTGCTCTCGCCAATTGTTTCCCGATGATCCCATCGGGCAAGGCGCACAACGACATGCTGTTGAGCGATGAAGTCACCGATGAAGATGTCGGGAACGCCATCACGGATGAGGGCAAGGTTCTGGTCTGACATTGGGGCGAACTGCCGTCGTTCGCCTGCGGGCCTGATGGGGCTTGCAGGCGACGGTCTTTTCGGGGTGGGAATAGCCCGAGGTGGGACAAGCAAAACGATGCGTATCCTGCTGGTCAGTCCTGGCAACAATCGCAAGTACGGCGGTGGATTTTATTATTCGTTCAACCGGCGGCTGATGAACGGTTTTATTCGCGCGGGGCATTTCGTTTATCCCTATTCGGACAGGGATACCGCCGACTACGCGCTGGGATTTCGGCCGCTGGGGCGCAGGATTGCCAACCAGCGCCTGCTCGAGATCGGAAAGGAATTGCAGCCGGACGTTCTGGTGTTGCTGTTGAGCTATTTGATTGACCGGGAAACGGTTGCTTCGATGCGGCAAGCCGTGCCGGGTTTGAAGGTGGCCGCGGTGTGTATCGATGACATTGGCCACGACAACCCGGCGGGTCAGTTCCGCACGCTGATGCTAGAAGCGGATGCAGGATTTGCAACGACGGGCGGAGAGATACTGAAGCGTTTCGCGGGCGAAATTCCCGTGGCCTTCATTCCCAATCCGGTGGACCTGTCGATTGATACCGAAGTCTCGGCGAATGCGGGAGCGCATGAATTCGATGTGTTCTTTGCGGGCCATCAACCGGCGGTCGATCCGCGCTGGAATTTTGTCGCCGGCCTTCGTTCCAAGGTCAGCCAAGGCGTCCGTTTTGGCGTGTTCGGGCGCCATCGAGACGATGTGTTATCCGGCGCTTCGTATGTGCGCGCACTGGGAGCTTCAAAGATCGGTCTCAATCTCAATAGGCGGGATGGGGACCTGTATGCCTCCGACAGGATGGCGCAGTTTCTAGGGAATGGCTTGCTGCTGGCAACGCCGCGGGCTTCGGGATACGGCGAATATTTCGATGAGGATCAGATGATGTTCTTCGATGACGAAACGGACCTTGCCGCGCAGATCGACCGTGCACTTGCCGATGACGCGGGTTGGCGGAAAAGAGCGCGGGCGGGTCGGGAGACGGCGCTTGCGGTCATGAGCGAGACGGCGGTTGCGCGGTTCATGCTGGATGTCCTCAAGGGGACGGGGCCGGATAGGGATTGGGCGTTTGGCAATCACATCTATTCCGGTGCGCCCGCACCGGCGGTTCAGTAGGGACACGATACGATGCATCTGATCATTGCCAACAAGTGCTACTCGTCCTGGTCCATGCGGCCATGGCTCGTGATGAAGCACATCGGATTGGAGTTCGAAGAAACCGTCATCCCGCTGCGCCGCGAGGAAACGCGCTCGGAAATCTTGAAGTACTCGCCCAGCGGCAAGGTTCCGGTGCTGATCGATGGCGGGGTCACGGTCTGGGACAGTTTCGCGATCATCTCGTATCTCGCCGATAGCTTTCCCGACAAACCGGTATGGCCCGAGGGCCGTGATGCGCGCGCGCATGCCAAGTCAATATCGCTTGAGATGCATTCGAGTTTCCAGGCACTGCGGCAGGCTTGCCCGATGAATTTCGGCAAGAGGTTTGTTGCAAAAGACTTCGGGCCCGATGTGGCAGCCGACGTGGCCCGCATCTGTTCGATCTGGGGAGATACCCGCGAGCGTTTTGGCGGCGATGGGCCCTTCCTTTTCGGCGAGTTCAGCGCAGCTGACGCGATGTATGCCCCGGTGGTCAGCCGGTTTGATACATACGGCATCGATGTCGACGACGAGGCTCTCGATTACATGGCCGCAGTTCGCACGAATTCGCTTTACAAAGCCTGGCGCGCTGCGGGACTTGCCGAGCCGTGGGCCATCTCCGACTACGAATTGGGCTTCGAGGTCGCTGAAGATTTCCGCAAGGGTTGAGCCTGAGGATTCTAAGGTTTTATTGAAGAGACGCACAGCTAACACCGAGAAAGAGACGCCGATCATGGGTCCGCAAACACAAAAGCAATCGCACTATCCCAACCCGACCGCGCATGAGGCGATCGTCCAGCGGACGTTGTCTGTGATCGTCGATAACGAACCGGGTGTTCTGGCCCGCGTGATCGGTCTGTTTTCGGGGCGGGGATACAACATCGACTCGCTCACGGTGACCGAGACGGAGCATGAAAAGCACATCTCGCGCATCACGATCATCACGACGGGAACGCCGATGGTGATCGAGCAGATCAAGCATCAGCTTGAACGGTTGGTGCCGGTTCACCGGGTTCACGATTTGACGGAGGAAGGCAATCCGCTGGAGCGTGAATTGGCGCTCGTCAAGGTCGAGGGCAAGGGCGAAAAGCGGATCGAGGCCATGCGGATGGCGGAGATTTTCCGCGCTTCCGTCATCGATGCTTCGACCGAGCACTTCGTTTTCGAAGTGACGGGAAAGACCGCCAAGATCGAACAGTTCATCGCGATCATGCACGATCTGGGTTTGAGCGAGGTTGCGCGCACAGGTATCGCGGCAATCGCGCGGGGCGGAAGTGCCGGTGAGGTGACGCGGCGCTAAGGGGCGGCGTCGACAGCGATATCAGAAGCGGCCCTTTTTCTCTTCGCGGCCGTGTGCCTGGTAAGTGGCGATGGCCTGCTTGGAAAACGTCAGGGTGAGGTCCGATTCCAGATAGGCGGTTTTGGCTGCGTTGCGGAAGCCGGGCATGTCCTGGACGGTCTTGGTATAGTAGAGAGGCTCAGCAGAGGGGTGTTCTCTGTCGCCGACGACGAGGAAGGCGAGAAGGCGAGGGCGGTAGCTCTGTTCGACCGTGCGCTCGCACTTGCCGACGCCTTCGGTGGCTTCGCAGGCACGCTGGGAAGGATAGGTCGTAGCGTTTTTGTTGTGTTCTTCGACGGCAAGCCTGACGGCTGCGGCGCAGATCTCAAACGACATCTTTCTGTCGTCGGCGCAGTCGTTCGTTGAGGTGTAGATTCCTCGCGGGGCGTCAGGTGAGGCGGTCGATTTGGCATTGCTGCCACCGCAGCCAGCAAGTGCGAGGCAAGCGGCCGTCACACAGGCAAGGGCCGGCAGAAGAGATTTCGGACTGCGCGTTTTCATGGGTCTCCACCTTGTTTGGAGTAATCCTAAACGATAGCCGTTGAGCTTCGGTTAACGGGTTGTGAAGGGTTTGGATGGATGACCCGGACGGGAAGTTGGAATCGGATTTGGCGGCTGGCTCATACAGCCGCTTCTGGGGTAGGTGCCGGCGCCCCTGTGAAATTGGAACGACGCAATGCGTGCCAAGACAATTGAAAGGGCCTGCAAGCGGTAGTAGCTTGCCGCGTTCTCAAGGTGAGCGCCTCCTCGGCTGCTGCTCCTTAACTATCAGTTTTTGCTAAGACAATACGCCTCCATGCCCGATGGAACGGGCTTTAAATGTAAGGAAAGGGAGACCATGCGCGTCTATTATGATCGGGATGCCGATCTCAATCTGGTCAAGTCGAAGAAGGTTGCCGTGATCGGTTACGGTTCCCAGGGTCGGGCCCACGCACTCAACCTCAAGGACTCAGGCGCGAAAGACGTGGCGATTGCCCTGCGGACCGGGTCAGCGACGGCCAAGAAGGCCGAGGCTGATGGTTTCAAGGTGCTGTCGGTGGCTGAAGCCGCCGCTTGGGCTGACTTGATGATGATGGCAACGCCTGATGAACTTCAGGCCGACATCTATCGCGACCACATCGAAGCCAACATCCGCGACGGCGCGGCCATTGCCTTTGCGCACGGCCTTAATGTGCACTTCAACCTGATCGAGCCGAAATCGACGGTTGACGTGATCATGATCGCGCCAAAGGGCCCCGGCCATACGGTGCGCGGCGAATTCGAAAAGGGTGGCGGCGTGCCATGCCTGATCGCCGTTCATCACGACTCGTCCGGGAACGCGCACGATCTGGCTTTGTCATACGCCTGCGGCGTGGGCGGCGGGCGTTCCGGCGTCATCGAGACGACCTTCAAGGAAGAGTGTGAAACCGACCTGTTCGGCGAGCAGGCTGTTCTTTGCGGCGGCCTCGTCGAGTTGATCCGCGCCGGGTTCGAGACGCTGGTCGAAGCCGGTTACGCGCCGGAGATGGCCTACTTCGAGTGTCTGCACGAAGTGAAGCTGATCGTCGACCTCATCTATGAAGGCGGCATCGCCAACATGAACTACTCGATCTCCAATACGGCCGAGTGGGGCGAGTATCGCTCGGGTCCGCGCGTGATTACGCCGGAAACCAAAGCTGAGATGCAGCGCATCCTCAAGGAGATCCAGACGGGTCAGTTCACATCGGAATGGATGCAGGAATGCAAGGCCGGTCAGGCCCGCTTCAAAGGCATCCGCCGCGTGAACGATGCTCACCAGATCGAGGAAGTCGGCGCCAAGCTGCGCGCCATGATGCCCTGGATCAAGGACAAGGCACTGGTGAACAAAGAGCGCAACTAACTCGCTCTGAATTCACCGCGAGAACTTTGAGAGCCCGCGCCGCAGTCATGCCGCGCGGGCTTTTTTTTGCGCGCCTGACGAATTTTTGCTGACGGGTGAGGCCGTTAGGTCCTAGTAGGGTGCGGCGCGCTGGTGCAGATTGAGCGTGGCGCAATTGGTTCTGAACCTCGCGCCCTGTTGAATTGTGGAGTGGTGTGAATGCTTCGAATTGCTCGTTATGGATTTGCGGCGCTGATGTTGGCGGTCTCCGCCTTGGCGTTCGGTCCAGTGTCATCGCCGGCGTTTGCAGCAGCGGACGGCGAAGCGCGCTCCAAGGCTGGTTGGCCGAAGCCGACGCGCTCGGTGAAGCCGAATGAAAAGCTGTGCAAGTACAAATTCTCCGATGGCGAAAAGACGGTTTGGATCTGCGACAAGTCCGTGCCGTGCTGCGAATGGGAAGCCATCGGCAACTACGTAAAGTGCGGCACGACGTTCAGCGGTTGCCTGTAAGAGCAGGTTCTCATCGCGTTTGCGGTGACGACTGCGCGACCGATACTTCGTCTTCCGGTGCGGTTCGCACCAGCTTTCGGTTCGGGCTTGTGGTGGGCCTGCTTTGAAGGTGCTACCGGAAGACCCGAAGCTCCCGCGTCGGGGAGGGAGGTGTGTGGCGGTGCGAAAGCACGAGCCCTCCGGCAGCGGCCCTTGTCCTGCAACTCGCCGTAGAGGGCTTGTTGCCGGCAAGGGATAGATACGGGCGACGAAGAAGCGGGGAACTCCGCCGCCCGTTTTAGAACGGCGGCTTTGAGAGAAGCCGTCGTCCAAGCCCGGCGTGATCGGGCTATCTCGCGGCACCCAAGGGTGCCGTTGTTCCGAGAAGCGGCGCAGTCGCGCCGGCGCTCGCTAATCTGGCGATCAGCGGTTTTCTCCTCGGCATGTGTCCTGAAATTCGAAAGCCCCTGTGTTCCCCAATTCCCCCGGAAAGCCATTCAGGCAGAGCATCGCGTTGCGTGGCATTTCCAATTGTTGACGCATTCGCATCAGTGGCTGACCGCTTTGCCTGCGAACCATTGATCAAATGCGTCAACGAGTTGCAGTTGAGCTTCAGTCCAAGGCAAAAAGTTGGCGCGGCCAAGGTTTTTGTGGGGCTGGGCCATCACAAGCCAGGAATAAATTGAAATGCTCTTTGGGTTGCAAAGCATTCGTGCGCATTGAGGCTTCTGCTGCGACGGATCAATTCTTTGTAGTGCTCTGATTGACCAGAATGCACTGCCCTGAGGCTAATTGAATACTTTTGAGCGAGTAATTATCGTTCTGAGTATTACTTGAATAGTGATCGCTAAATATGGAGGCTTTTGATGCCTGCGGTCAAGGTCAAGTCTGCGCCGCGGATTGTGGTGGGGGCGGACTTGAAGGTTGGCAAACCGAAGACGGTTTTTTTGCCAGTCTTATTATCCGTTGAGCAAGGCGCTGCCTGATGGGTATGCGAAGCGGCTGACCTTGCCGATCTGTCTGTTTGCGGTTGCAGCGGGGGTGATTGGAAGGGGTTTGATTAGTGGCCGTATACGGTTCGTCTTTTACGGTGGTCGAGCGTTGATAAGACTGGGGCGTGCTGCTTGCCTGGTTACTCGTGAGCGATGACGGTGAGGTTTTTGGGGAGCAAATTGTGGAGAGACCCGACGGCAGGGCCGTGACAGGCAGGGTGAGGCATGTCGGCTGCTGCGTGTTCGCGCTCGATCATGAGGCGGCATGGTCCTTTGCCGCTGAGCACCGCACGGCCATTGATGCGCATTGGGATCAGGCACAGACCGAAAACCCATCTTTTTTCAACGGCGCCATCTTTCTCATGAAGGGCATCGACGTCGCGGATGACGTGTTTCACGCCTCGTTCGTGAAAACCGACTTCAAGAGTTTTTTGTATTGGAAGTCGCGCG